>NZ_JBQDEX010000006.1:0-39913 GCF_052084945.1 Oceanisphaera sp. | reverse complement strand
AGCCCTTACCATTAGCAGTATTTGAGTCGTTGTCACTTTTCGCTCTTGCCTTTTTTCCGCGCGCTTGCGTAGGTTCAGTGACCAATACGTTTTTAGATTAAACGCAAAAAAGCCGCTGCAATAATGCAGCGGCTTTTTTATATTCCACAATAAGTGGTGGAGCTACGCGGGATCGAACCGCGGACCTCTTGCATGCCATGCAAGCGCTCTCCCAGCTGAGCTATAGCCCCGCTTATCACACATTATGAACAAGTCCGATAATGCGATGCGCATCATAGGCAGACAGCATTTTTCTGTCAACCATAAATTGCGAAACAGCCATTAAGCAGTCACTTTTTAAGCGACTTGTCGAAATTATCGGCGATTAAATGCAGCGCCCAGCACCCAGTTTAAAAATACCGCAAAGCTACCGCTAGGTTTGCTATAGCAGATGCCTGATGAATGGATTACTTCGTACCTCGCAATGACCCAAGTGCTGCATTGGCTCTAAGCTTGGTGCCGGGCGCTTGGCGCTGTTTACTCTTTTAGCTTACGGCTGAAAGCTTTTTTAACCTTTAGCTCGCTCGGCAATAAAGGCCAAAGCCATATCAATGCGCGCTAAGGTTTGCGCTTGGCTTAATAGCGCAATCACGCCATCAATGGCCGGAGACTGGCCGGCGCCGGTCACTGCTACGCGCAATGGCATGCCCACTTTACCCATGCCTAATTCAAGCTCAGCAGCAGCGGCGTTAATTTGCTCATGAATGGCGCTTGCTTGCCAATCCGTTAAAGCTGCCAATTTTTCGCGTACTAAGGTTAATGGCTCAGCCGCCACTGGGCGTAAGTGCTTTTTAGCGGCGGTGGCATCAAACTCACTAAAATCTTCAAACAAATAGCGGCTTTGCTCAGCCATCTCTTTTAAGGTGTGGCAGCGCTCAGCAAACAAGGTCACCACGTCATCAAGACCTGGCCCGTTATCAATGGCAATGCCTTGATTTTGCATATGCCAAGCTAAATGCTCAGCCACCTCAGCGGCAGGCAGCGTCTTAATATAGTGCTGATTGAGCCACAGCAGCTTATCGGTATTGAAGGCGGAGGCCGACTTGCCAATGGCATCAAGTGAGAACAGCTCAGTCATTTCCTCAACCGAAAACACTTCTTGATCACCATGAGACCAGCCCAAGCGCACTAAGTAGTTCAGCAGCGCTTGGGGTAAATAACCGTCATCACGATATTGCATCACGCTTACTGCGCCATGGCGTTTAGACAGCTTGGCACCATCGTCACCCAAAATCATAGACACATGGGCAAACTCGGGCACAGGGGCGCCCAAGGCTTGGTAAATATTAATCTGGCGAGGGGTGTTATTAATATGATCTTCACCACGCACTACATGGGTGATCTCCATATCCCAATCATCCACTACCACACAAAAGTTATAGGTAGGGGCGCCATCGGTTCGACGAATAATAAGATCGTCCAACTGATCATTACCGGTTTCTATACGCCCACGCACATGATCGTCAAATACCACTGTACCTTCAGTGGGATTTTTAAAACGGATCACATAAGAGGCATCTGCAGCATGGCTGTGCTCTGAATGACGACAATGACCGTCGTAGCGCGGCTTAACACCATCATTCATTTGCTGTTCACGAAGACCATCAAGACGCTCGCGAGAGCAATAGCATTTGTAGGCTTTATCCTCTTTTAGCAGCTGATCAATTAATGCATGATAACGATCAAAACGCTCAGTTTGATAATAAGGGCCCTCGTCCCAATTCAAGCCCAACCACTGCATGCCCTCTAAAATGGCATCTATCGCCTCTTGGGTTGAACGTTCAAGATCGGTATCTTCAATACGTAATACAAACTCGCCTTTAAGATGGCGAGCATAAAGCCAAGAATAGAGCGCTGTACGAGCACCGCCGACATGAAGAAAGCCGGTAGGGCTAGGAGCAAACCGCGTTTTAACTGTCATCATTCTGCCTTTGCTAATAAATAAAGCCCAAATGGACTGGGATCAAAAAGTACCGAGCATTTTAGCACCGCCAGACATAGGGTTAAACGCTTTGTCTATTTTTGCCGTTAAGATAGCAACATAGGCGCTGATACACTGATATCACTCTGCCCTTAACTACAGTCTAATGGCTTGTCGAGTAGTCATACCCTAGATACACTGATCACTAGCGAGGTGCTTACTCATGTCAAAAAGAAAAACAATGAAACGTAATCAACCCCAGTCTTTACTCAGCAAAATAAATGCCATCACCCTTCCGGTTCGTAAAGGCATAGGCCGAGGAGTGCAAGCTTGGCAAGGCGTGCCTAAGCTGCATAAGCTGGGCTTATTATTATTAACACCTTTGTGGTTAGGGCTCTTTGCTTGGCAACCCGTGGCTAAGGCGCCCCAAGCGAAAATAAGTGGTCGTTTAAACTTATCAGTGGCCGCAAACGAAACCCGAGAGGTTCAAATACCTCAGGGGGGTCAACGTCGTGATCACACCCTAAGTCAGGGCGAGACGCTAGCGGCACTATTTCGCCAATGGCAATTACCGAGCCGAGATTTGATTGCGCTGATCCGCGCTGAGCCCTCTTATCAGCCGCTGAGCCATGTAAAAGCAGGCCAAGATATTACCGCTGTTATTAACGCTAATGGTGAGCTGCATTATTTAGAAGTGAATGATCATGGGCGGCTTTTAAGTGCCTTTCGCCGCATGGGCCAAGAGTTTAGCCTAGTCACAACACCTTAAAACAGATAAGGGTTGGATGGCCCAACCCCTCATGTTCTTTAGGCCTGTTCAGCCAGCAGGGCCAATAACCCCTCTTCATCTAAAATAGGAATGGCTAACTCTTGGGCTTTTGTCAACTTAGAGCCCGCAGCTTCTCCGGCCACTACACAGCTGGTTTTAGCAGATACCGAGCCTGCCACTTTAGCGCCCAGTGCTTGCAAAGCGGTTTTCGCCTCACTACGCGATAGCTGCGTTAAGGTGCCTGTTAGCACAAACGTTTGCCCCGCTAATGGCAGCTCGTCACTGCTGGACTTTTCGATATCAGGCCAAGTTAACCCACAGCCGCCGTGCTCTACGTCAGCGACCAGTGTTTGCACCACACTTTGATTGTCGGGCTGTCGAAAAAAGTAATAAATATGCTTAGCGACAATCTCCCCAACATCAGACACGGCTAACAAGCTATCCACCTCAGCCTGCATGACGGCCTCTAAGGTTAAAAAGTGCTGTGCTAGGTTATTGGCGGTAGCCTCACCGACTTCACGAATACCAAGCGCATATAAAAAACGCGCTAAGGTGGTGGCTCGCGCCTTATCTATGGCTTGCAATAGCTTACTGGCTGATTTGTCGCCCATACGCTCTAGCTGTAATAAGGTGGCGTGGGTGAGCTTAAACACATCGGCAGGGGTTTTGACCAGCGCTAAATCCACTAACTGCTCAATTACCTTAGTGCCTAAGCCTTCAATATCAAGCGCCTTACGTGAAGAAAAATGCTTAATGGCTTCTTTACGTTGTGCTGCACAAAACAAACCGCCAGTACAACGCGCCACGGCCTCGCCTTCTAAACGTTCAATATCAGCATCACATACTGGGCATTGTGTGGGAAAAGTAACAGCCGTCACATTATCTGGACGCTGTTCTAATACCACGGCCACCACTTGGGGGATCACATCACCAGCGCGGCGAATAATCACAGTGTCGCCCACCATAACACCGAGTCGGGCAATTTCATCGGCATTGTGTAAGGTCGCATTAGACACCACCACCCCCGCCACTTGCACCGGTTCAAGCTTAGCAACCGGCGTAATAGCGCCAGTACGCCCCACTTGAAACTCTACATTAACAAGCTTGGTCAGCTCTTCTTGTGCCGGAAACTTATGGGCGGTGGCCCAACGCGGGGCTCGCGCTACAAAGCCAAGCTCGGCTTGTAAAGCCAGATCATCCACCTTGTACACCACCCCATCAATTTCATAGGCCAGTTGATCACGGCGCTTAAGAATATCAGCATAATATTGCTCACAGCCCGCACGCCCTTGCATACGCTTAACCTCTGGGCTAATTGGCATGCCCCAGTCTTTAAGGCGCTGCAAGGTGGCAAAGTGACTCTCGGCGAGGGGCTCACCTTCCACCAAGCCAACGCCATAGCAATAAAATGACAAGGGGCGCTTAGCGGTAATGCGTGAATCGAGTTGGCGTAAGCTCCCGGCTGCGGCATTACGCGGGTTAGCAAAAACCTTATCTCCTTTAGCAATGGCGGCGGCATTCATGGCAGCAAAACCGGCACTGGGCATAAAGACTTCACCGCGCACTTCTAAACGTGCGGGCCAATCTTGGCCTTTTAATTTAAGAGGAATGGCTTTAATGGTACGCACATTCTCTAAAATGCCCTCACCGGTAGTGCCATCGCCACGGGTTGCGGCTTGCACTAATTGCCCTTGTTCATAGAGCAGACTAACGGCTAAGCCATCTAGCTTGGGCTCGCAGCAAAAAGTGACAGTGGTGCTACTTCCGAGTCGTGACATAAGACGCTTTTCAAAGGCACTGAGCTCGTCTTCACTAAACACATTATCTAATGACAACATGGGCAGTGCATGACGCACGGCTGTAAATGCCGCCACTGGGGCTCCTCCCACCTTTTGGCTGGGCGAGCTTGCCTCTAAAAACTCAGGGTGAGCTTGCTCTAGTGCAATCAGCTCACGCATGACTCTGTCGTACTCAGCATCAGGTACAGTGGGCGCATCAGCAACATAATATTGTTCGTTATAGCGTTCGAGCTGTTCACGCAAGGCAATAATTTGGGCTTTAGCATCTGTCATCGAAGAGTGTCCAATCAATAATTAAGATATAAAACGTTGGTGAAGCGCGAAGAGGGTCGGCGTCAAGCAAACCAACAAAAATGCGACCCATTAGGTCGCACTTTTAATCTAATGATACAAACAGTTTACTGAGCTTGGCTGTCAAAGTCTCTAAGTTGCTCTCGACATTGCGCCAAGTAATCGGGGCTTAGCGGACGTCGCTGACCATCTAACAAGATAGCATCTAATGTGTCGGCCATATTCTCTGCCGCCTGAATCATTAAGTTAAATTGGTTTTTAGCCATGCCCGGGTGAGGCAGCTGCATAAACACAGAAACACCAGGGGTACCAAATTCGGCCATGGCGTTAGGGTTAAACGTGCCAGGCTGCACCATATTAATTAAACTAAATAATGGCTCCCCCTCGGCATTGGTATTTTGATGACGATGAAATATGTCCATATCACCGAAGCTAAAGTCAGCCTGCGTCAGTGCTCGCATTAAATCGTGCCCTTGTAATTGCTGATTAGGTCGCGCTACCACGTTGATAACATACACATCTTGCCACGTTTTAGGCACGTCACGCAGCGGCTTCATAGGCTCAGGAGTGGGATCTGGCTTGGTTTGCACTTCATCTTGTCGTGTTTGCGCATCTGTTCGAATGGTGTCTGGCTCAGTATGTTCAGCTGCACTGCTTTTCTCATCAGCAGCCAACGTCGCTTCAGGTTCAGCTTGGGACGGCTCTGGTGGCTGCTCATCCGCCACAGGCGCTTTTTGCTCAGGCCCGTCAAACAAAGGGTCAATCTCGCCTTCTTGATAGCGGCGCACCCGTAGTTCTGCTTCAGTTTCACGGCTTTGTGTCGCACCTGTTGCCACCTCACCTTGATGTAATGTTGCATCTGGTCCAGGGGGCTCGGGGAGGGGAACTGTCTGCGCACTTGCTTCATCCGGAAAAATCGGCTTTTCTACGCCAGAAAAAGTGCTTTTAGACAAACGCGGAGGCAAACCTACCTGAGGCTCATCATCTGCTTTATCATCATCTTCGTTAACAGCCGAAAAGTGCGGTGTTTCGTGCCAATCATCAATAACACTAGCATCATCAACTAAAGAAGCCGCTTGATGACCACTGCTGACCACACGCACCGGGCCGATACCGTCACTATCAAAGCCGTCAGGATCGTGCTCTGCCTGCTCATCAGCTGGATGAGTCATTTTATTAATCGGCTTGTTGCCTATATTTTTTTGACGTCCTTTCTGACTTGTCCACAATCCGTGAATAAGTAAAGCAGCAATGGCTACCGCTCCCAGAATGATCAAGATAATTCGCAAATCCTGCATTATCGCATCTCTAAATTTTTGCTTATGTTAAGCCCTACCGCCAACATCCGCATAAATAACATGGCTTACGCCGGAATATGGTTGAATACAGCAACAAGGGTATGTTTACCATCAAGGTTTGACAAGAGTCAGATAGGGACTAAGGCAATAAAAAGCAGCATTTTTTACATTTTTATCTAGAATAGCCGCCATAAGGGCAGTCAATGAGACTGTTTAGCAGTAAACATGAGCAGACTTTCGCTAAACAGCTGGTTGGCTCCAGCTACGACAAACGGCTTCGCGCCCTTATAAAAAGCCGCTGCAGCAGAATGCTTGGCAGCTAAAGGTTTGCTCTTTACTATATTTATTTCTTAAGGAAGCCTATATATGCCAGCCCCTTTTCATCAGATTAGCGGCCCTCATTATTTACTACGGGGCTTATCTCTTATTTTAGAGCGCGACTTACGACTGTTTGTCCTGATCCCACTCGCCATCAATTTACTACTATTTAGCGGGGCTTTTTATTGGCTTTATCTGCAACTTGATCAGTTATTTACATGGTTTGAAAGTACTGTGCCTAGCTTTCTTCAATGGCTTAGTTACATTTTATGGCCCATAGCGCTACTGACCATAGTGGTGCTGTTTTCATTTATATTTACCAGCGTAGCTAACTTTATTGCCGCCCCTTTTAATGGCCTATTAGCAGAGCGGGTTGAACTCAAGCTCACTGGGTCTGAGATAAATGATGAGGGTTGGCTGGATTTAGTCAAAGATACGCCGCGTATGCTGAGCCGTGAGATACACAAAATGGGCTACTACTTGCCACGAGCATTAGCCTGCTTATTACTATTTTTCGTGCCTGTCATTGGACAAACACTGGCTCCAATTGCATGGTTTGCCTTTAGCGCTTGGATGATGGCTATCCAATATTGCGACTATCCATTTGATAACCACAAAATAGACTTTGATTTAATGCGCCGCTCGTTAGCTAAAAAGCGCGCGCTTAATTGGGGCTTTGGCGCATCAGTCACCCTGTGCTCAGGGCTTCCAGTTATCAACTTATTGATAATGCCCGTGGCAATATGTGGTGCAACCGCATTATGGGTTGATCATTATGCCCAACTACGTACTGGCCCTGTATCTAAGTGCACAAAGTTAGACTTAGGATAATAGCCCACTCCGCCTACTTTTAAATCAAGAGCTGCTCTGCGTAATTGTGAAAGCTCAACATTGGGCAGGCGTAAATCAATCGCTTGTCCTTTCATGTGATAGCTTTTTTTAGCAACGCCTCGACTCTTACGGCGTAACATGGCATTAGTACTAGGAGAGCGGTAGCCCGAAATAATTTGAATTTCACCCGGCTTACCCAGACGTTGCTGTAACAAATACAGTTGATCAAACAGCTTAGGGTCTATATCGAACTCTTCATTTTCACGAAAATCACGCATAATATGATTTAACGTACTTAACCCATCACTCAAATACTGCCCTTCTTCCCAAAAGTCAGCGCTTACCTGCTCTCCGGTGTGTAAGTTATGCAAGCGTAACTTACGTACCGGAGCTGATAAGCTGGCCTGTGCCGATAATGGCAACATGGCAGCTAGCCCCAAGCCCCCTGCGCCCAATAAAAAACGACGGCGACTCGTCTGCAGACTATGGTGCTGCGCATTTTGCTCTGCTTTCATAAAGTTAAACATAATAACAAACTCATTGATTCAAAAATAATATTGGTGCAGCTGCTAAGCTCCTTCAACGGCACACCAGCACAAGCCAGCCCTCCGCCTTATGCTAGGCATATATTAGGTGGTGAGGCTCGACTATTGGCAGATAGGTACACACTAAACAGCAGAGAAAATACCCTACAACAGACTAAAAAACCACCATTTACTAAGTGAAAAACAAAGACAGATACGCTTGGCCCCCAAGTAAGGGGACCAAGCAACGTTCAGAGAGTGGCTGTATAATACGCGCCTAATCATAACAAGCGGACGTTGGCGCGGCATAACAAAGGGTATAAACCCAGTACTTAAAAGGGACTCGTTAAGTGTTTATCGTACTGATAAATATCTTTTCGATAATGCGCAATACCGTCAGCGCTGAGCCAGCCGGGCCAGTACACCATAAATAATGGTAAAGGCTCAGTGACTTTAACCCAGGTGGTGGTTGGTTTTGCCTTTAATGCTGCCAATTTGCGGCGGCCTAACCGTTCTTCTACCAACCAATTTGCCAGCTGCTCGGCTCCTTCAACTCGCACACACCCCGAACTCAGGGCGCGGCTATCCCGCCCAAACAGACCCCGAGAGGGAGTATCGTGTAAATAAATAGCATTAGTTGTGGGTAAATGAAATTTATAGGCGCCTAAGGCATTACCGCGTCCAGGCCGCTGACGCAGGTGATAAGGGAATCCACCGCCCTCCTCTAACCGTGTTTGCCACACATCACTCGGCACCTTATTGCCTCCTTCCAGTACATCAAAACCTTGTCGCTCTATATAACTGGGGTCGCGATATAACTTAGGCACTATATCTTTATTAATAATAGAGCGCGGGACATTCCAAGGCGGATTAAACACCACATTGGTAATTTTGCTCTCCATAATGGGCGTTCTTCGCTTATCGCGCCCCACAATAATATTACTCTCTAATACCATCACTTGGTTTTGATATAACCGCATGTGATATTCAGGAATATTCACTAATAAGTAGGAAGAGGGCAACTCATCACTGATCAGCGTTCTCATCATACTACGCATCAGTAATTGTGCCCGCGCAAGTGGCGTCGCATCTAACCATTGATAGGTGTTAGGCCCTATGACTCCATCCACCGTTAATCCGTGGCGCTGTTGAAAACTGCGCACAGCCCTTTCTAACTTAGCGTCATACAATAGGGGATCAATAAACTCGCGAGAGGCAGGAGTGCTACTTGCATAAGTGCTATTAACCTCAGTTTGCAGCGAGTCGCGAACTGAGGTAAGTGAGCGCCCAGTACCTTGACTGGGTATGGGTTCTTGAAGCTCTCTCTCAGTATCTAGTTCAACCTCAATATCAGGTACGCCATCAACATCAGGCACCAAAGGCGTATCTAGATCGACTTCCTTTGGCATATCACCCAAGATCCGCAATCTTTCTCTAATGCGCTCAACCACTGGCAGCCGATCACCAGGGCGCACCGTTGCACTACGCAATGCTGGCCAATCGGTCTGCTTTTGTTCTAGTAAATGAGCAAGTTGTTGCTGTAACTGCGAATAATTAGCAAAGTTTGGCGTTATACCCTCCACTAACTGCACGCGACGCTGTAACTGGCTCGCTAATTGTAGATTATCGTAATCCTTGTCTGTATATGACAAGTCAGCTTGGTGCGTCCGTAAATGTTGGCGCTCAATGAACGATAAACTCACCCAATGGCGCCAAAAACTTTGTATGCCAAGTAAGAGTCTATCGTCCGCTACATCAGAGGCGGTATTAGCATTTGTCGCCTGCTGCCACCACAAGGTAAGCTTGGGATGAACATCTGCTAATGCGAGCTCTAATCCAACTTGATGTAATTGTTGTTGTGCAGCTGGCTCATCCTGCCAACTGCTAGCTAGCGCATTTCCTACCCCAACATACAGCAAGAAACAAAGTCCGCTGATGGTTCGACATTGCTTTATCCACTTATTATTCATCATCTAATGCCGCCTCATTCCTTGAACTAACCTTTTGTATCTTATTAAGAGAATACCCTGCTTGCTAGACTCTTGATAGCAAACTGCCTCTCCCCCCTCAAAAACAGCGCCCAAGAAAACGGAATGGAATATCACTTAATGATTTAATAACATATTGTTATAACAAATTGTCACTTCTCATTTAAAAAAGAATGGGTAAGCTGGCTCTATGTTCAATACTTATAGCATGAATAAACGGTAGGGATAGTCACGATGAGCAAGATATTTGAAGATAACTCTTTAACCATTGGGCGCACACCTCTGGTCAAATTAAACCGGGTTAGCAAAGGTCGCGTATTAGCAAAAGTAGAAAGCCGCAACCCAAGCTTCAGCATAAAGTGTCGTATTGGTGCCAATATGATTTGGGATGCAGAGAAGCGCGGTGAACTGACTCCCGGTAAAGAACTCATTGAACCTACCAGTGGTAATACAGGTATTGCTTTAGCGTTTGTTGCCGCATCTCGTGGCTACTCTATTACCTTAACCATGCCTAACACTATGAGTATCGAGCGCCGCCAACTGTTAAAAGCGTTGGGAGCCAACTTAGTACTAACAGAAGGCGCTAAAGGCATGAAAGGGGCGATTGATAAAGCCACTGAGCTAAGAGACAGCGCGCCAGAAAAATTTGTGTTATTACAGCAATTTAATAATCCGGCTAACCCCGAGATTCATGAAAAAACCACGGGCCCTGAACTGTGGGAAGACACAGATGGTGATATTGATGTGTTTGTGTCAGGCGTGGGCACTGGTGGTACCTTAACCGGCGTGTCTCGTTATATCAAAAACACCCAAGGTAAAGCCATTACTACCGTCGCCGTTGAGCCGGTTGAATCTCCTGTTATTGCTCAAGCATTAGCGGGCGAATCATTGACTCCAGGCCCTCATAAAATTCAGGGCATTGGTGCCGGCTTTATTCCTGGCAACTTAGAACTGTCTCTTGTAGACAGAGTAGAGCAAGTAACTAGTGACGATGCAATTGAAATGGCCCGCCGCTTGATGAAGGAAGAAGGTATTTTAGCGGGTATTAGTTCTGGTGCTGCCGTAGTAGCCGCTAACAAATTAGCTGAACTACCTGAATTTGCTAATAAAACCATTGTGGTCATTTTGCCAAGCTCTGGCGAGCGCTATTTAAGCACCGCTTTGTTTCAGGGTGTGTTTACTGAGCAAGAGCTCAATGCATAATAGCGGCTAACTCGCCCTGTTATAATAAAAGCGCAGACGGTCTTATCACCGCCTGCGCTTTTTATTATCACCCTCTCTATGAAAGCAAGGCTGAGCTTGGCGCTTAAGGCATGGCGCTGGTATCATCAGCATTAACTAATGCGAGGAGCGAATATTATGGGGTTGTTCAATAAGTTGAAAAAAATGGTCTCTGATGATGTAGCAGATACTAACAACATTAATATTTTTGCCCCTCTTTCTGGGGAGTTGGTTGCTATTGAAGATGTGCCCGATGTGGTCTTTGCTGAAAAAATAGTCGGTGACGGCATCGCTATTAAGCCCAGCGGCAATACCATGGTGGCCCCGTGTAATGGCACTATTGGTAAGATATTTGAAACCAACCATGCTTTCTCTATCAAGTCTGACTCCGGCTTAGAGCTATTTGTGCATTTTGGCATTGATACCGTTGAGCTCAAAGGCGAAGGCTTTACGCGCATTGCCGTAGAGGGCCAGCAGGTAAAAACCGGTGATACTATTATTGAATTTGATTTAGCCTTTCTTGAAGCCAACACTCAGTCGACCCTAACCCCGATTATTATTTCTAATATGGATGAAATAAAAACACTTACTAAGCACTCTGGTGCCGTTAACGTAGCTGAAGATGTGATACTCAGCGTTAAAAAATAACGGGTACGCTGGCCGTCACTCTAAAACAACCACCGTTTTAACTGGCGGCTTTTAAACACAAAGTTAAGCTCTTGCTAAGCGCCCTCCTTCTATTTTAGGTAATCATAATGTTTAATTGGCTCAAGCGCCTAGGTCAGTCAAAAGCTGATAAATCCATTTCTGCGGTGCAATTTGCAGAAGAATTTTATCACGGTTTTAGTATTCACCCCGAGCCCTTGGCTGAACATGGCCAATTTCGTTTACATGGCCGTATTACTCGCCAGAACAATGGCGAACAGCAAGAATACCGTCTGATCCGCTCCGACCTTTTACCCAGCGCAGAGCTTGCTGCAACCTTAATGGTCGACAAAGCCAAACGCGTCATTGATGAAAATGGCACTCGACTGTTTGACTGAGTGGCACAGTTGGCGAGCGCAACTACAACATAAGGGTGAACGCCGACTGTTGGTGCTAGCAGGTAGTCAAGCTTGGGCTATGGCACAGGCACAGATACTGACCGACGATTTACAGGCGCCTATACTCTGGCTTGGAGAGCACCCGTCGCTGCGTCCTACCACCACAGCTCTGGCCATTAATAAATTTAAAGCCGCTTTGGGTCAAGAATACAACGGCCTAATCTTTAATGCCTTTAGTGGGTTACACCCGGACGCTTTGGGGGCCACAGCCGGCACTTTAAAAGCAGGCGGCGTGATGTTGCTATTATGCCCACCACTTACCCAATGGCCCGATTATGCAGACCCTGATTTAACTCGCTATGTAGCACAAGCCGAACAGGCTTTAGCGCTAAACAGCCCTTTTTTACAGCGCTTTGTACGGGAGTTACAACACAACAAACAGGTTATCATCTGGCATCAAGGGGCAGCCTTTCCTCCTTTGCCCTGCTTGTCAGCACAGCCTTGGCAGCCCCAAGTTGATAGAAAAGGCTGTTTAAACGGCCAACAACGCCACGCATTAGCCACTATGCTGCACTGTGCTCGCACCCGCACTCCCATGGTATTAACGGCAGATCGTGGCCGTGGCAAATCCAGCCTGCTCGGTTTAGCGGCACAGCGCTTAATGCAATCAGGTTTAACTCTCTTACTCAGCGCCCCGAATCAAGAGGCGCCATCGCAAGCCATCAAACACTGTGCCAGTCCACTGCCTTTTATGGCACCCGACGCCATTTTAGCTGAGCAACCCAAGGCCGATATACTCTTAATTGATGAAGCGGCGGCGATTCCCGTGCCCATGCTCTTAGCCCTAGCCCAAGGTTACTGCTGTATTTTTGCCAGCACAGAGCACGGTTATGAAGGAACAGGACTGGGGTTTCAACTTAAGTTTCAGCCTAAACTCAATGAGTTATCACCTCATTGGCGTAAAGTACACTTACAGACACCCGCCCGCTGGAGCGCACAAGACTCGCTAGAGCCCCTGATCTTTAACTTACTGGCCCTAAATGCCGAGCCGCAGTCTCCTGTGGGAATAAAAAAAGCCGCCCTTCACACCCGCTGGATAACCCCTGCCACCTTGGTGGATAACGATCCTCTATTACAGCAGCTATTTGGTCTGCTCACCTTGGCACATTATCAAACTCGCCCCAGCGATTTACGCCACTTGTTAGATGCCCCCAAGGTATTATTAGCTGTGACCTTTCAAGGAGAAACACCGATAGCAGTAGCCCTGCTCGGCGCTGAAGGCGCTTTACCTCCACCGCTGAGTCAAGGTATTTGGCGTGGGCAGCGTCGCCCTCGCGGTCATTTATTACCGCAATCTTTGGCCTTTCATGGTGGCTTAGCCACCGCCACGCAATACACTTATTATCGTATTATGCGCATTGTGGTTCACCCTCACTGCCAGCAACAAGGCTTAGGTAGCCAATTACTGGCTTGGCTACAGCAACATTTACCGCAAAAAGTGCACTGCGACTTTATTGGCACCAGCTTTGGCGCCAGCCCATCACTGCTCTCTTTTTGGCAAGATAACCACTTTAACGCACTGCGCTTAGGCCAAAATCGCGACGGCGTAAGCGGCTTGCATGCCATTATGATGCTAAGACCTTGCTCAATTGCAGCCCAGCAGGTATTGCCGCTTTGGCAGGGGCAATTTAGTGCTAACTTACAAGCCTATCGCCAAGGTATATGGCCCAAGGATCTCACCGCTATTTATCAGCAACTCAGCTTAGTGCCCGCCGCTCACTCTGCCAAACTAGATAGTTTAATTGCTCATGACTTTGCGTTTTTTCACCGAGATTTAGTCTGTGATCAGCCAGCCCTATTACGTTTTGTTCAAAGCCAAGCCCGACCCGACACATTAACAATTAAGCAACAAGAAATATTAGCCGCATTAATTACCCCAGGCGCTAGCCCTCGCCTAGTGGCGGCGCAATATAGCCTCTCTGGTTACAAGGCAGCCACGCAACAAGCTCGTAACATAATAAAACATTTCTTTAAAGCTTCATCTGAATCATAATTTACTTGTTATTTACATATAAAATCGGCTAGGCTAACAGCGTAAAACACGTATCACTTAATACTAGTTTTGTTAGGAGTATGGCATATGGAATGGCTGACTAATGCGTTAACCTCCATTAATGGAGTAGTTTGGGGAGTCCCTATGTTGGTGGGTATTTTGGGCTTAGGGCTCTACCTACAACTGGGTATGGGGCTAATGCCTATTCGCAAACTAGGTACTGGTTTTAAATTATTATTTAGTAAAGTTGATGCTGGAAAAGGCGAAATATCTCCTTTTAATGCACTCATGACCTCGCTGGCGGCCACCATAGGTACCGGTAATATTGCAGGGGTGGCCACCGCCATTTTCTTAGGCGGCCCGGGGGCCTTGTTTTGGATGTGGATGACGGCCTTAGTTGGCATGGCCACTAAATATGCCGAAGCCGTCTGTGCGGTTAACTTTCGTGAAACAGACGAAAAGGGCAACCACGTAGGTGGCCCTATGTACTACATCAAAAATGGCCTGAGCAAAAAGTGGGCTTGGTTAGGGGTTGCCTTTGCACTCTTTGGCGGTATTGCCGGCTTTGGTATTGGTAATACCGTGCAGGCTAACTCAGTAGCCGACGCACTAGAATCCTCTTTTGGTTTCTCACATGGTGTCACCGGCTTGGTGTTAATGGTGTTAGTTGGCTTGGTATTAATTGGCGGTATTCGTTGGATCTCCGAGGTGGCAGGCAAATTAGTTCCTTTAATGACGGTCGCCTATTTTGTATCAGGTATTGTGGTGCTGGGAATGAACGCGCCTGAGTTACCTGGTGCGTTGGCCTTAATCTTTGAACATGCCTTTACGCCCATTGCTGCACAAGGTGGCTTTGCCGGTGCTGCGGTATGGATGGCAATTCGCTTTGGTGTGGCACGCGGGGTTTTCTCCAATGAGGCCGGCCTTGGGAGTGCACCTATCGCTCACGCCGCCGCCAAAACTGACAACCCAGTACGTCAAGGCTTAATTGCCATGTTAGGTACCTTTATTGACACCATAGTAGTGTGTTCTATTACCGGTTTGGCAATTGTGGTTACCGGCAGCTGGAGCAGTGGAGAAACAGGCGCCTCGTTAACTGCCTTGGCCTTTTCTATGGCCATTCCAGGGGGCGAGTATATTGTGTCATTGGCATTAGCTGTATTTGCCTTTACCACAATTTTGGGATGGAGTTTCTACGGTGAGAAATGTGTGCAGTTTTTATTTGGTGTTAAAGCCATAGTGCCCTTTCGTATTGCTTGGGTATTGGCATTGCCGATTGGTGCGACTCAGTCGCTAGAGTTTATCTGGCTGTTAGCAGACACCCTTAACGCCATGATGGCCATTCCTAACTTGATTGCACTGGCCTTATTAAGCCCTGTGGTGTTTCGCTTAACCAAAGAGTACTTTGCCAAGCAAGCACAAGCAAAATCGTAACACCGCAATGTAAGCGCGACTAAGTAACACACTAAATAAAGGGGAGCAGCTTAGGCTGCTCCCCTTTTTGCGGCTCATTGTAAGTTAAGCCTGATATACTGGTAGCGTATTCAGTTTCTTACTAGGGGCCCGCATATATGTCTATTCAACCTCAATACCATCAAGATGCCATTCAAGCACTTTGTCTGCGTCACCCCCTACTTAATGAACTGATGGCGCTCACGCCGGTGAGCTGGTTTAACCCCGAACGCCAACCCACAGAGCAGGCCTTAGCCGCCGTAGGCTTAACCGCCGACGACGTGAGTGCCGCCAGTCGACGCTTAGCGCGTTTTGCCAGTTACTTTTGTGCCGCCTTTCCTGAAACGCGCCCCAGTCATGGCTTATTAGAATCCCCTGTGCAGGCCATTCCTGCTATGCAACACACCTTAAATACCCACTATCGGCACACCTTAACCGGAAAGCTATGGATAAAGCTTGATAATCAACTGCCTATTTCGGGATCCATTAAAGCCAGAGGCGGCATTTATGAAGTGTTACAACATGCGGAAAAACTGGCGCTAAAAGCTGGTTTGCTGAAACGCACCGATGATTATGCAACACTACACAGCGAGTCATTTAAGGCGTTTTTTAGCCAATATAGTATTGCTGTTGGCTCTACCGGCAACCTGGGATTATCCATTGGCATGATAGGCGCCAAGCTTGGCTTTAAGACCAGCGTGCATATGTCTGCGGATGCCCGCCAATGGAAAAAAGATCAGCTGCGCGCCCATGGGGTAACCGTAGTGGAGTATGAAAGCGATTATTCGGTGGCCGTGGCACAAGGCCGCGCCCAAGCCAAACGCGATCCTCACTGCCATTTTGTGGATGATGAAAATTCAGTACAGCTCTTTTTAGGCTATGCGGTGGCCGGTGAGCGTTTAAAAGCACAGCTAATAGAGCAAGGCATAAAGGTAGACCGCGACAACCCACTATTTGTATACCTGCCCTGTGGCGTAGGCGGTGGCCCGGGTGGCGTGGCTTTTGGTTTAAAACTGGCCTTTGGTGATGCGCTGCACTGTGTGTTTGCTGAGCCCACCCACTCCCCTTGTATGTTACTGGGTGTATATACGGGGTTGCATGAGCAAATTTCGGTACAAGATATCGGCCTAGATAATATTACCACCGCCGATGGCTTAGCAGTAGGTCGTGCTTCTGGCTTTGTCGGGCGTGCTATGTCGCCTATGTTAGATGGCTTTTATACCCTCACCGATAATGACATCTTGACCCTGCTGGGTCAGTTAAATCAGCAAGAAGACATTCAATTAGAGCCCTCTGCTTTAGCCGGCATGGCCGGTCCGTGGCGAGTGATTCAAGATCAAGCTTATTTGCAACGGGTAAATTTAACCGCTGAACGCTTAGCCAATGCTCATCATTTAGTGTGGGCCACCGGCGGCGGCATGGTGCCAGAGGCAGAAATGCAACAATACTTAGCCCAAGCGGCAAACATTATGAAGGGATGAAGGGCGAAGAGGAAAACACTCAACCTACAGAGAACGGCTCTGTAGGTTGAGTGTTTTCCTCTTGCCTCCTTACTTCACGCTTCACATTCACTTAATTACCAAAACCAGCCTTTATCTAAGTCATCTTTACACTGCCAATATTGATTAGCATAGCGCTTGGCGCGGGCATCGACTTTACGCGCTACTTTTAGTAACCAGCCCTTACGGTTGTGAGTGCCTCGGCGATAGCCGCCCCAACCATCGTGATAATTTAAATACTGACCATTGGCATCCCACTTAGACACGCCATTAATTTTACTGGTTTTGCTCATATACCAACCCATAAAATCCATGGCATCGTCAAAGTTACTGCGACTGGCCCAACCGTTACCGCTTTCACGCTGATAATCCGCCCAAGTCATTTTTTTTGCCTGCGCATAACCATAAGCATCTGAGGCGCGACCATAAGGAATAAACAAAAAGTAGCGCATGGGGGGCTGAGCATCATGCTTAAAACTGCTTTCTTGATACATCATCGCCATGGTGACATGCACAGGCGCTCCCCATTTTTCTCGGGCTTTTTTTGCCGATTTATACCAACTTTTATGCTCTTTAAAAATGGCACAAATATTTTCCGGGTTACGCGGCGGCGATGCGGCACAGCTGCTCAGTAACAAGATTGCCAGCAAGCAGGCAGAAATGTGTAGCGTTGGGGTCATGATGCTGACTCATTTAAGTAATCAATACCTTAAATAATGCCTCTTCATCGGCAAAACTTCTAGATGGCTCCCGTTTTAAAGGGCGAATATACGTTGTAATAGCTCCTCTAGATTATTCACAGCAAGCTGCTGCTTATATTAAAGGAAGCGTCTTAATGGCCGTTGTACTGCAAATTGATTTTACCTTTCCTACTCAGATGATGGGCGGCACCCTTACCCAAGGCGCACGCGAGCTCGCACATTCCATCAATCAAGAACCAGGATTTATATCTAAAATTTGGACTGAAAATACCCACACCGGCAAAGCGGGCGGCATTTATATATTCACAGACTCAACACAAGCCCAGCGCTACGCCACTATGCACAGCGAGCGTGTTGCCGCCATGGGAGCGACTGATATTCGGGCTCATATTTTTGATATTAATACTGAGCTAACCGATATTAACCATGGGCAGTATCAAAAGTAGCTTGTCGCCTCGCAGTAATACCAATCGCACTAAATAAGTAGTCAGCTTGTACTGCCTGTAAAAGCCGAACAAAGGGGCCACTCCACCGACACGCTGCGGACTAATGACATTCATCGTATCAGCCTACTGCGAACATTCACTGGATGTTCGTTAGGCTAATACGATTCATCACGGCGAGGCAGGCTCGCCCCATCTGGCTTCAACACATGACTTCCCTGTCATGTGATGGTCGGTGGCGTCGCTCCCTTTATCCGGCTCTAGACTGTATAGCCGCCTGTAGTTAGGGCTAGCTGACAGCTCCGAGCCTCAAAGGAGGTAACAGAGATCAGCTCCCACGACCATGAAATGCCATGGACGGCATTTAAATAATAGAACAAATGTTTAGTGTGATTGGTATAACAGGCGACGTGCCGACATGGTGAAAGCCAGCAAGGTTTCTTTATCACAAGTAAAAAAAAAAGCGCTCAACCAGTGAGCGCTTATATTGATGTTAACTTATCGCATGTTTAAGCCGATAATTCTTTTCTAATAATGGCAGCACCGGCACTCAGTGCATTTAACTTACCTCTGGCCACCTCACGAGACAAAGGTGCCATGCCACAGTTGGTACAGGGATAAAGCTTATCCGCATCAACAAACTGCAAGGCTTTACGTAGGGTGTCGGCCACTTCTTCTGGCGTTTCAATGCGGTTATCAGCCACATCAATGGCCCCTACCATCACCTTTTTACCGCGAATAAGCTCCAGTAAATCCATTGGCACATGAGAGTTGTGACATTCTAATGAAATAATATCAATTTTAGACTGCTGCAACTTAGGGAAAGCTTCTTCGTATTGTCGCCACTCAGAGCCCAAGGTCTTTTTCCAATCAGTATTGGCTTTAATGCCGTAGCCGTAGCAAATATGCACGGCGGTTTCACACTTAAGTCCTTCGATGGCACGCTCTAGGGTAGCAATCCCCCACGCATTCACGTCATCAAAAAACACATTAAACGCCGGCTCATCAAACTGAATAATGTCCACGCCCGCCGCTTCTAATTCTTTGGCTTCTTGATTAAGAATTTTGGCAAATTCCCAAGCCAGCTGTTCACGGCTGTGATAATGATCATCATACAAAGTATCTATCATGGTCATGGGGCCAGGCAATGCCCACTTAATCGGCTGGTCTGTTTGCTTGCGTAAAAACTTAGCATCTTCAACAAACACCGACTTTTGACGACTCACAGGCCCCACTACCGTTGGTACGCTCGCATCGTATCGATCACGAATCTTTACCGTTTTACGGTTTTCAAAATCAACCCCATTGAGGTGCTCAATAAAGGTGGTAACAAAGTGTTGGCGTGTTTGTTCACCGTCACTCACAATATCAATGCCAGCATTCGCTTGCTCTTGCAACGACACCCGCAGCGCATCTTGCTTACCGGCAATCAGTGCTTCACCTTCTAGCTTCCAAGGTGACCACAGTTTCTCTGGTTCTGCTAACCAAGACGGTTTAGGCAGGCTACCTGCCGTTGAAGTGGGTAATAATTTTGTCATTATAAATACCATTTAATCCAAATTAATTATACAGCGTAATTTGCTGACCATTTCTCAAGCGTCGCTAGATAGGGCTTAATAAAGTACTCTTCGGTAAATTTACCCTGCTTAATCGCTAGCTTACCGCGCTCTTCTCGGTCATAAACAATTTTTGTTAAAGAGTGATCTGGGTTATTAATGCTTGGTTTATAGCATTGGCCTGCTGGCGCATTAGCATTATAAATTTCGGGACGATAAATTTTTTGGAACGTTTCCATGGTACTAATATTACTGATCAGCTCAAGGTTAGTGTAATCGTTTAACAAGTCACCAAAAAAGTAAAAGGCCAAGGGCGCAACGCTATTTGCAGGCATAAAGTAACGTACATCTAAGCCCATTTTCTTGAAGTATTGTTCCGTTAAAGAAGACTCATTAGGCTGATACTCCACCCCTAATATAGGATGCTCATTTTCAGTTTTATGATAGGTCTTGTTATCCGATACACTTAAGCAAATGACCGGTGGTTTATTAAAGTTTTGTTTGTAACTATTTGAATCAACAAAGTATTTAAACATTTTGCCATGCAAGTCACCAAAGTCTTCAGGGATACTAAAATTGGCTTGGTTTTTATTATGCTCTAGCAACAACACACTAAAATCGTAATCGCGCACATAAGATGAAAAGTTATTGCCAACCATGCCTTCAATACGCTGATTGGTTTTATGATCAACAATGTAGGTTTTTAATATTTCTATGGTCGGAAAAGCATCGCCATTGCCCTCTACATCCATATCGACAGATACGATTTCTAACTCCACAGAGTAACGATCCCCTTTGGGGTTGTCCCACTGCGCCAAGGCATTAAACCGATTGTTAATGGTTCTTAGGGTATTGCGCAGGTTCTCTTGACGGCTTTCCCCTCTGGCCAAGTTGGCAAAGTTAGTGGTCGCGCGGCTGTTGTCTGACGGGTGATAGTTTTCATCAAAGGCAATGCTGCTGATCGTAAATTGAAAGTTGTTACTCATGGTATCGGTATCCCATCGGCTAAGGTTAAATCTAAATTTGTTGTGGCTCTTTCTGGGCTTGATGACCTTGATTAACGAGAAGTCCAGATGTCTAGAGCTAAGCTATGGGTATGTTATACCGCGCCCTTTACATGAACAAAAATGATTTAATTTCATCGATACATGAGTAATTCTCATTAATAGCCAGTTTTGTTATCCGCCAAGCACGATACGTAAACCAACGAGCGTCTGTTTTAAGGTAAGGCGTACAGCGTTACAGGTGCCGCTCCCCAAAAGGATAGGCGCTGCCTTTATTACCTAATGGTTTGCGCTAAAGTGACAAAGTCTTGCAAATAGCTAACTTGCTCCTCGCCCTTGCGTACGCCTAAAAAGATCTGTTTATTAATGCCACTTTCACCAAAGCGCAGGCTTCTAATGTTCATGGTGCTGGCAAACTCATCCACCAACCAGCCCGGCAAGGCACTCACCCCTCGACCCGCCGCCACCATTTGCAACATAATCTCTGTCGTTTCTATGGTCTTATGTTGCTTGACCGTGCACTTAGCCGGATTTAAAAACTGACTAAAAATATCTAAACGCTCGGGGTCTACAGGGTAGCTAAATAGCACCTCATCACTGAGTTGTTCAGGCATTACATGATCTTGCGCAGCTAAAGGGTGAGATGACGAGACCACCAGCCGGTGCTCATAATCAAACACGGGTATAAATATTAAATTTGGCTTATATAAGGGATCCGGTGTCACCAACATATCGATCTCATAGTTATGCAAAGCCCCCAGCCCCCCAAATTGAAACTCTTGCTTAACGTCAATATCAACACTGGGCCACTTCTCAAGATAGGGCTCAATGACTTTTAATAACCACTGATAACAAGGGTGACACTCCACGCCCACTCGTAATGATCCCATCTCACCTTTTGCCATTTGTGATAATAACAACTCGGTGTGCTTAAACTGCGGCAATACTCGATTAGCCAGCGTTAAAATTTGCTCACCGGCATGGGTCAGGCGCAAACTTCTGCCTTCTTTTTTCCATACCGGCGTCTTAAGTAAACCTTCTAATTTTTTAATGCTATGGCTTAATGCCGACTGAGATAAGTTTAGCGTTTCTGCCGCCTGCGTTAAGGTACCCTGCTCTTTTATTGCCGCCAATACTTCAAGATGAAACCGCTCTAACATCGCCACACTCGCTTTTTAATACTCAATACAATGAGTAATATTCATAACTAATATAATAACAGAGTATGGTTTTCATCATTTAAAAGCCATTCATGACGTCATGACTTACACATTCTTACGTTTAACACCAAACATGCGAATCATTTGATTCTAAAAAGCCAAACAAAAAGCAATATTTGATATTAATTCAGTTGGTTTTTAATACTTAATAGGTCATAGTAATAGCATCTTTTATTAAGGCCGTTAGCTAAACCAAGGGGTAACCGGCCATTAATATACCGCAAGCTCACCAGAGGCACCATTGAGCCACATGGAAAAACACCTCACTATTATCGACTTTTATCTCACCTTTTTTGGTCGCTTACGTCGGGCTGATTTAATGCTGCATGGCGAAATGAGTGTGGCAACTGCGTCTCGGGCCTTGTCTGAATATCGTGAGCAATTTCCTGATAGCATCAATTACGATGCTCGTTTAAAAACCTATTTTGCAGCCGATGACTTTGTACCCGCATTTAGCCACAGCGCACAAGATGCACTTAATGTGATCGCTCATGGAACCATAGAACGCTTTATCGTTGAGCTGCAAAAAGCCGATTTATCCACGCTGCCCACCTTGTCGAGTCACTTAGCTCTCAATCAAGCCCAAAGCCTTACCACTATTAGTCAAATAACCAAAGCACTCACCTTAGCCACCCCGCTTGATATTTATTATTACTCGGCCAGCTCTGAGTCTAAGGTACGGTGCGTCTATCCCTTGGCCATTTTTGAAGCCACAGGCACCTGGTATTTTCGCGGTTATGACGTAGATAAAGCCGACTTTCGAATATTTCGTTTTAGTCGCGTCTTATCAGCCAAGCAGGCCAAGCTTAGTGTTGTAGTACCCCCCGATAACGACTGGCAGCAATACGTGACCCTAACGCTGATGCCGCATCCTAAGCACTCTCATCCAGCAGCGCTAAAAATGGATTTAGGTTTGGTTGATAAACCCGTGTGCAATATCAGCACGCGCAAAGCATTAGCCGGATTTTCACTGCGATCTTTGCGAGTAGATGCTTCCTTACAGGGGGTGTTATCGCCGATAGAATATCCGCTTTATCTGGCTAATCGCCATGAATTATTAACCCTAGCGTCTATGGCCATAGCGCCTGGCTTTAATGCCACTTAACAACAAATACATACACTATCGGCCAGCGGTTGCAGCTACTACCAGTCTGATATTTGTCTTCGCTTATCACTGACGGCTATTGCTGTTTTATCCCGCTCTCGAGCTTTATGAATGAGGAATTCCTTATGCTTTCGCCTTTATCTCCAGGCTTTATGGTATTGCAAGGCAACCGCTTAGAAGACTTGCGAGAAGTGGCCGTACATTGGCTGGCCCAGCATCCTTTGGGCCCATTAGAAGATGAATGTATCTTGGTGCAAAGTAACGGCATGGCCCAATGGCTAAAAATGGCCTTAGCCACTAACTCGCAAGGTAAAGGCATAGCCGCGGCACTCAATGTACAACTGCCTGGGCGCTTTATTTGGCAGGCTTATCGGTCGGTGTTTGCCGAGCTACCCACCAGTTCGCCCTTTGATAAAACACCCTTAACTTGGCGCATCTACCGCTTATTGGGGGATTGGCCAAGCCTACAAGCAAGTCTTGGCGATCAGGCCGAGGCGCTGGGTCCGTTGGCCGGATTTTTAACCGCCGATCAAGACCCTCGCCGGCGCTATCAATTAGCTGCCAATTTATCGGATCTCTACGATCAATATCAGCTGTACCGTGCCGATTGGTTAAGTGCGTGGGAAGCCGATCAAGATATTATTATTACCGCCACCGGCCAGCGCCAACCATTAGCCCCAGAGCAGCGTTGGCAAGCCTGTTTATGGCGGGTACTCAGTCAAGATATTCATGGTGAACTGACCACGCAAACCGACAGTCCTTGGGCGACCGCCAGCCGTGCTTTGGTGCATCAGCAATTTATTAAAGAATGCCAACAATATAGCCCAGAGCAGCGCCCCGCCGATTTACCGCGTCGCGTGATAGTATTTAGCATTGCCTCTTTGCCCCGCCAAACGCTGGAGTTATTACAAGCTATCGCTCAATTTACCCAAGTCATGGTGTTTGCCACTAACCCCAGCCAGCATTACTGGGGAGATTTAATTGAAGGCAAGTCGCTGCTTAAGCAAGAATATAAGCGCATTGCTGAGCGTAAAACGCCTGCCAATTTAAACTTGGAAGATTTGCATGCCTATGGTCATCCATTATTAGCTTCTTGGGGTAAGCAAGGCCGCGACTTTTTACACCTGCTTGATGAACACGATCAACCCGACAGTTACCGCCAACACTTTAATCAGCAAAAAATAGACTTATTTAGCGATCCCGGCAACGGCTGCCTCTTGCATCAACTACAATCCGATATTCTAAATTTATGCCCACTTACCGAGCGTCAAGCACAGCACACGATAATTAACCCTGAGCAAGATAACAGCCTGCAATTTATGGTGGCGCATAGCGCCCAGCGCGAAGTGGAGATCTTACACGATCAACTGTTGGCAAGCTTTGCTGAGGCGAAAGAAAAAGGGGAAGTATTACATCCGCGAGATATTCTGGTGATGGTGCCAGATATCAATATCTATGCCCCGCATATTCAGGCAGTGTTTGGTCGCTATTTATCCAGTAACGATGACGCTAACTCGCCACGGGATCCACGGTATTTGCCATTTCATATTTCTGATCAAAGCCAGCGTGGCCAAAATACCCTCTTAATTGCCCTCGAAAAACTGCTGCATTTACCTCAGTCGCGTTTTACCGTTAGCGAGTTATCTGATCTGCTGGATACACCAGCATTACGCGCGCGCTTTGGTATTAATGAAGCCGACTTACCCACTTTGCGCCACTGGATCCACGGAGCCAATATTCGCTGGGGACTCAACGCCGCTCAGCGCCAGCAATTACAGCTCCCTCCTTTAGAGCAAAACACCTGGCTATTTGGTTTACAGCGCATGTTGCTAGGTTTTGCGGTGGGCAATCATGCCAGCTGGCAAGGCATTGAACCTTATGAAGAAGTCGCAGGCTTAGACGCTGCATTAGTAGGCCCGCTTGCCTTATTATTAGATACCTTACAACAGGTACAGCAGCAACTGTTAGCCGAGCACACTCCCACCGCTTGGCTTGAGATCATCGAGCGTTTAGTGGCAGATTTTTTTGTGGAAACTAGCCAAGCCGACAGCTGGGCTATCACTAACTTAGAGATGCAGCTAGAAAGTTTGCAAACCAGCTGGCAAGAAGGCGGCTTGAGCGAGCAATTATTGCCCATTGAAGTGGTGCGAGAAGAATTACTCAATGGCCTAGATGCCCCCACGCTCACCCAAAAATTCTTAGGCGGCTCCATTAACTTTGCCACCCTAATGCCAATGCGCGCCATTCCCTTTAAGCAGCTATGGTTGTTGGGCATGAACGATGGCGATTATCCGCGCAATGTGCGCCCCGCCGACTTCGATTTAATGGCGCTAGATTATCGCCCCGGCGATCGCTCACGCCGTGAAGACGATCGTTATTTATTTTTAGAAGCCCTGCTCTCTACTCGTCAGCGGTTAGTCATCAGTTGGGTGGGCCGAGATATTCGCGATAATACCGAACGCCCGCCGTCGGTTATCGTTAACCAACTTAGAGATCACATTCACGCCGGTTGGCAATTAGCCCCCGAGGCCGCAACGTCTCCTGAAAACGACGTATTAAGTGCTCTCACCACAGAGCACCCATTGCAGCCTTTTAGTCAGCGCTATTTTGAACAAGACCGTGATCCACGCCTGTTTACCTATGCTAAAGAGTGGCGCGCCTTGCATACCCAGCCAAAACAACCAGCGGCTCCCAAAGAGTTAGCGCCTTGGCAACCTCAAGCTGCCATTACACTGCGCGATCTCAGCCGTTTTTTACGTCACCCATCCATGTACTTTTATCAGCATCGTTTAGGTATTCAATGGTTTGATAATAATCAAGAAATTGAAGATAACGAGCTATTCAGCACCAGCGGCCTCGACAGTTGGAAGTTAAGACAACAACTGATAGAACGCGTAACCGCAGAGCTTACCCAGCAGCCCAAGCTTGCCATTACTGATAGCCTAAATCAGAACTTAGCCCGTTTACAGCGCGCCGGCAGCTTGCCCATGATGCCATTTGCCGCGCTAGTACAAGCGGCATTAAGCGATGAATTAACGCCTCCCCTCACTGAATACCAACAAGGGCTGGCCGACTACTCACAGCGATTACCCCTAGCAGTACAACAGCTCAGCATGGGAGCGCTAACGCTTAACGATGGATTGGCAGATATTCGCCATAATGGCGAGGGGAAATTCGTGCGCCTGATCATGCAAGCCAGCAACTTACACTCAGGTCAAAGCTATAAATATGAGCACTTAATACGCCAGTGGCCCGCCCATGTGTTTGCGCAATTATGCCAGGGCGTAGAAACCCATTTATTCGGCCCCAACACCCATATTATTTTGCCATCCATGACATCTGAGGCAGCTCAGACATTGTTGTTAGATATGTTATCGGCTTATCAAGCCGGCATGGATCAATTGCTACCCCTGCCCTGCAAGACGGCTTTTGCCTCCCTAGTGGCTTCGGCAAAACCGCAAGAGGTCTATGAAGGCGGATACAGCACGCCTGGTTATGAAAACCGTGGCGAGCTGGCCGATATCCCTCCCTTACAGCAAACATGGCCCGATTATCACAGCCTCACTCAAGATATGCGTTTTATGGACTTTGCCCGTTTACTCTATCAGCCTTTAGTGGAGACCACATTATGAGCTCAGCGCAAACTACACCGACGGCACCTAAGGTGGCACAGCTTGATCCATTAACCTTTCCGCTATTTGGTAGCCGTTTAATTGAGGCCAGTGCCGGCACAGGTAAAACCTTTACCTTGGCACTGTTATATGTGCGGCTCATTTTAGGCCAGAGTAATAATCAATGTGGCTTTCAGCGCCCGCTTATTCCTAAAGAAATTTTAGTGGTGACCTTTACCGAACTGGCTGCGGGCGAGTTGCGGGATCGCATTCGCGCACGATTAGTTGATGCCGCCGATTACTTTAAACAGCCCGAGCTTGCCCAAGACCCCTTGTTAGTCGCGCTGCGCCAAGATTACCCCGAACCAGAATGGCCACGTTGTGCTTGGCGTTTACAAATGGCCGCCGAAAGCATGGACGAAGCCAGTGTATCCACCATTCATAGCTGGTGTAACCGTATGTTAGTGGAGCATACCTTTGATACTCGAGGCTTGTTTAATCGAGAGTTAGTTACCGACAGCAGTGAACGCTTAACTGAAGTAGTAGAAGACTATTGGCGCGTGCACTTTTACTCGTTACCTATTGCACAAGCAAGCCATGTGCTCACCGCCTTTGCATCGCCCGCGGCCTTAGAACAAGCGTTGCGCCAGTTGATTAAACCCACCAGCCAAGGTATTAGCTTTATAGGCCAGCCACTCAAGGCACAACCCCAGTTAGTTGACAGCACTTTACAGCAATGGGCAGATCACCAAACTCAGGTAGAACAAAAGTTGGCCGAGGTGCGCGCCGCATGGGCAGAGAGCTGGCAAGAGATACGTGAGCATTTAATCGCCTTGCAACCTGGGCTGAATAAAACATCTTTTAAGCCCGAGCAATTTCCTGACGTCTTAGCAGACATTGCCGCTTGGCTCAACGGCCAAGGGCCAGAACCTGCCAAGCTGCACCACTTTGCTCCCGATGCGTTAAAAATTAATAAAAACGCCGCTATCAAGCAATTAGCACCTTGGCCTGCATTTGCTCGGGTAAGTGAATTAAACGCACTGCGCAACGCAGAACAGCCTGAATTACCGATAAATGTGGCCATTTTAGCTGACGCCACTTTGTGGGTGAAAACAGAATTTCAAAAGCGCATGCACCAAGATGCACAAATGGGCTTTGACGATCTTTTAATACAGCTTGAACAAGCACTAGATCCCAGCCATTCCGGTGAGCATGCGGTGTCGTTAGCCGCCACCTTAGGCCGCAACTTCCCAGTTGCCATGATCGATGAGTTTCAAGACACGGATCCCATTCAATTTTCAATTTTTGACCGCATCTATCAGGTAGCCAACACCCCTGATGAACAAGGCATTTTTATGATCGGCGATCCTAAGCAGTCGATCTATCGCTTTCGCGGTGCGGATATTCATACTTATTTACAAGTGCGTAACGCCACCGCGGGGCGTCATTACACCCTAAAGAAAAACTTTCGCTCTACCCAAGGCGTAGTGGATGCTTGTAATGCGTTTTTTACCTACGCCGAACAGCAACCTCAGGCGGCTTTTCGCTATCAAAATGATGAAACCGCAGAGAATCCCATTCCCTTTATTCCGGTAGACGCCCAAGGCCGAAATGAGCAGTTGTTTCTTGATCAAGAAACCGCCGCTCCCATGACTCTTTGGTACTTTAGCAATGATGAAGAAGAAAACACGGCCCTGAGTATGGGGGTGTTTCGTGAACATGCCGCCAAGGTTGCAGCCAGTCAGATCAGCGAATGGCTAAACAGCGCCGCTACCAATAAAGCCGGTTTTGGTGAGCAAGATATAGAACGCGCGCTGGCCCCTGGCGATATTGCGATATTAGTTCGAACCCGTAGCGAGGCCGCTTTGATCACAGAAGCGCTTAGCCAGCGCAATATTCCCAGCGTCTTTTTATCGGATCGCGAAGCTTTATTAGCCAGCCCAGAAGCCGCCGACGTATTACATTGGTTACGCGCTTGTGCCGAGCCTAACGACGAACAATTAGTAAAAGCCGCCTTAGGCACCTACACCTTAGGCTTATCACTTCACCAACTGGCGCACTGGCAAGAAGATGAATTAGCGTGGGAGGCACAAATGCAGCAGTTTAGCCGCTGGCAACGCATTTGGCGTCAACAAGGTATTTTGGTGATGCTGCAACGCCTCATGGCCCATTACCAGCTACCCGCACGCTTGTTAGCCCAAGCCAAAGGCGAACGTAGCCTCACTAACTTGTTGCATTTGGGCGAGTGGTTACAACAAACTGCCAGCCAAATAGACGGCGAGCAGGCTTTAATTCGCCACCTCTACGAACACTTAGGCGAAGACGATCAACAGCTTTTATTGCGCCTAGAAAGTGATGCGCATCGGGTTAAAATTATCACCATTCATAAGTCTAAAGGCTTAGAATTTCCCTTGGTGTTATTGCCATTTATTAGCACTTGGAAAAATATTGATGGTAAGCAAAAACAGGTGCCCTACCAACTAGACGCTGGTATTTATACGGAAGTCTCCGATACAAAACACTTCCCAAAAGCGTGGACGATAGCCAATAGCGAGCGCATTAACGAAGACTTACGCCTGTTATATGTAGCGCTCACCCGCGCCAGCCACGCACTCTGGTTAGGTATCGCTCCTTTAGGCACCACTAAAAACGTGCAACTAGAACGATCTGCTCTGGGCCATGTACTTAATGGCGGCCAGAAATTTAAAGATGTTGAAGCGGTATGGCAAGCGTTAAAAGAGGTGGCAGAGCATCCGGCGATTTGCTTAATCTCAGCCCCCAAGGCACACGACTTAGTGGCGCCCAAGCTTAACGAACAACCTTTAGAAGACGCCCTTGCTGCCCCCATATTAGGCAATTTAAATAATTGGTGGATTGCCAGTTATTCAGCGCTGCAATTTACAGGACAGTCACAAGATGCCTCACTTGTATCAGCACACAGCTTACAGCCAGATGAGCCCACCAGCGCTCAAGAAGATCAATTACTTGAGTTAAGTCAGCCCAAAATCGACGACGCCCACGCATTGCATTTAACAACACCTTTGTATTCAGCCATTCAGGAGCACGCTGCCAGCAATGACTTTATGCATCAATTTCCTCGGGGCCCTAAGTGGGGGACTTTTTTGCATGGCTTATTAGAATGGGCCGCCGTGACGCGAGGCACTCAGCCCGACACCCAACACTTAACCGGTTTTATCGCGGCCATAGAAGATGATGCAGGCCGAGAGGCGCTGATCACCAGTCGCTGCAAACTGCGTAATATTGAAGAGCTAGCCGCACCGTTAAGCGCCTGGCTAAAAGACTTTTTACTGCAATCTTGGTCCTGTACTGGCTTTGCGCTCAGCGACTTAACCCCTAAGCATATAGCCGTAGAATTAGAGTTTTTAATTGAAGTGCATGGTGTCAATGCCATTAGCCTTGATAACTTAGTGCGCCCTTACACCGTTAAAGGGGCCACTGCGCCACAGGCAAAAGGCAACCAGCTAAATGGCATGCTTAAAGGTTTTATTGACTTGGTGGCCGAACAAGATGGCCGATATTATGTGATTGACTGGAAGTCGAATTACTTAGGCCCCAACGACCAAGACTACAGCCAAGATGCCCTGCAAAAAGCCATACTCGAACACAGATACGATCTGCAATACCTGCTGTATATTTTGGCCCTACACCGACAGCTAACGGCTCGCTTACCCGATTACGACTACGACCAGCATGTAGGCGGTGCTTTATATGTATTTTTACGAGGTTGGCAGGCCCCTAACCAAGGCATATTTCACGACAAACCACCCAAAGCCTTAATTGAAGCCCTCGATTCTTTGTTCAGTCACAGCCCTGAGCAGGTAAACAGCTTTGAGCTTAGCCATACCACAAAAGGAGTGAGCTTATGACCACAACCTCAACCCCACTGCCCGTATCCGCAATGCTGAGTCAGCTAGCCACCTGGGTAGAACTTGGGGCACTACGCAGCTTAGATTTAGCACTTACCCGCTTTATTGCCCAGCAAGCGCCCAATAGCAGTGAGTTGCTTCTATTATCAGTCGCCTTAGTCAGTGAGCGTAACGCCCACGGCCATGTTTGCTTAGACTTAACAGCAGCGCTTGCTCAGCCTGCATTATTATTATCCACAACCCACAATATGGCCGATGGGGTAAGCGAACACCAAGCGCGCGAAGAGCTGAGCGCCCATCTGGCCCACCTTGATATCAAGCATTGGCTGGCTGAGTTAAGCGCCAGCAATGTGGTAGAAAACCAACTCAAAGACCGCGCTTCGCCACACAGCAAGCACGATAACACGCCACTGGTTTTAGCAGGCAGCCCCGAGCGACCCCTACTGTATTTGCGTCGCTACTGGCTTTATGAACAACGCATTAAGCACTCCCTTAACCAGCGCTTAGCTAAGCAAGTCATACTGCCTCATGCGGCGACCCAAACCTTACTGACCGCCCTGTTTGCCCCCAGCACATCAGCTGACAATACTTCAGCGCGCGCCACCGACTGGCAAAAAGTAGCCTGTTTATTAGCCGCCCGCAGCCATTTTTCCATCATTACCGGAGGCCCCGGCACCGGTAAAACCACCACAGTGGTTAAGCTATTGGCATTACTGCAAGGCCTGCGTATCACCAACCAAGAATCCCCCCTGCACATTCACCTAGCTGCCCCAACGGGTAAAGCGGCGGCCAGACTCAGTGAGTCGATTGCCGGCAGCGTGGCCAAGCTGCCATTACCTCACGAGCTGGCAGAGTCGGTGCGCAGCCATATTCCCACTGAGGTGACCACTTTGCATCGCCTGCTAGGCAGTTTACCCAACACTCGTCATTTTCGTCATCATGCCAGCAACCCCTTAGTCACCGATCTGGTAGTGGTGGATGAAGCCTCCATGATGGACGTAGAAATGATGGCCAATTTAGTCGATGCACTTCCCGAGCACGCCCGACTCATTTTATTGGGCGATAAAGATCAATTAGCCTCAGTAGAAGCCGGCTCTATTTTAGGCGATTTATGTCAAACCGCCGATGCCGCTCACTATACCCCCAAGACCCAAGCTTGGATAAAACAGCTGAGTAACGAAGATATCGCTGAGTCGTTTATTGACCCTCAAGGCAGCGCCTTACAACAGGCCACCTGCATGCTACGCCACAGCTATCGCTTTAGTGCTCATCCTGGCATCGGCCAGCTGGCCACCTTAGTTAACTCCGGGCAAGCAACGCCTTCATCCCTCAACAATACGGTAAAAAAAGCGCCTCAAAGCTTAAATAGCCTAACGCTGTCGGCGGCCAACAATCAGTTTTTTATGGATCTCACTCCCCTAACACGGCTGGCGGTAAGCGGTTATCAGGCATATTTAACTAAGGCCAAACAGCCTCCTCAACTCACCAAGGATCCCGATGCCAACCTAGGCGCCTTAAACGCGTGGGCACTGGAGGTATTTACCGAACATAATCAATTTCAACTGCTTAGCGCCGTGCGCCAAGGCACGGTAGGTATTGATAACTTAAATCAAGAGATTACCAAGGCATTGCAGCAGAAAGATTTACTGCCTCAAGGCGACGCCATCTGGTATGCCGGTCGCCCTTTATTAGTGACGCGCAACGACTATAGCTTAAAGTTAATGAATGGCGATATTGGCATTTGTTTATACTGGCCAGGCGTTGGCTTAAGAGTGGCCTTTCCTGATGGCGAACAAGGCATTCGCTGGGTGCTACCCAGCCGGCTACAAGGGGTAGAAACCGTGTTTGCCATGACAGTACACAAGTCTCAAGGCTCAGAGTTTACTCACACCGCCCTCGTCTTGCCCGACTATGGCAACCCGGTATTAACGAAAGAGTTAATTTATACCGGTATCACTCGCTCTAAAGAAAAATTCACCTTAATACACAGCAAAGACGCCGTGTTACAGCAAGCACTACATAGTCGAGTAACACGCGCCAGTGGCTTAAGGGCTTAACCCCTAAGGCTCATTATTAGGCGCTGTTATACGGCGCCTAATAAACATTTCTAATTTAACAATAAAGCATCCGCCACACCTTATTGCTGACTGAGTAATGAGGCCTGCTCTTTACGCTGTTGCTGTTTGGCTTTTTTATAATTTAGCGCCGCAACCGGCACCGGCGTTATCGCCCCTGTTTCTAACCACTTCTTTAACCGGTTAGCATCGGCAATATGGGTATACTTACCAAAGGCATCCAACACCACAAACGCCACCGGGCGCGCATTCATTTCGGTGACCATCACCAAACAATGCCCTGCTTTATTGGTAAATCCGGTTTTACTAAGCTCAATATGCCAGTTATCTTTACGAACCAAGTAGTTAGTATTACGAAAGTCCAAACTGTAACGCGGTTGGCTAAACGCCATAGTCTGCTTGTCTAAAGTGCTGAATTTGCGGATCAGCGGATAATCGTCAGCCGCATTCAGTAACAATACCAAGTCTTGTGCGCTAGACACATTATGTTCAGACAATCCCGTTGGCTCAATAAAAGCACTATCTAACATGCCCAAAGCCTGGGCTTTTTCATTCATCGCTTTAATAAACGCCTGATAGCCGCCCTGATAATGATGCGCCAAACTGGTCGCCGCTCTGTTTTCTGATGCCATTAAGGTAATCAGCAATAGATCATGGCGACTTAAGGTACTGCCCAAACGCACCCGAGAAAACACACCCTCCATATCTGCATTATCACTGATCACAATCGCTAACTGCTCTTTAAGAGATTGCTCTGCGTCTAATACCACCATAGCCGTGAGCAACTTAGTAATAGAAGCAACGGGCGCAACAAAATCCGCATTATCAGCATACAGCACCTCATTATTTTCTAAGTCCACCAAAAGCGCACTGCCAGCGGCCAAGCTTTGCTCAACACTGGGCTTTTTTGTAGAAGCTTCAACTGCATAAGCCTGATTAATAACCGTGCCTAGCAGTAAGCTGCCAGCCAGAATAAAGGGGGTAATTACTTTAGACATCATCACAAGCGATACTCAAATTACAGGGGTTAACGGTGTCAGACACACGCCATAATGTAGCGATATCATGACATACTCATGGCTCGCGCCCTAGCCGATATGACTGATCAGCTTGCATAACCGAATCGACAAAATAATCTGGGGTAGGGAATAATAAAAAGCCCCGCGCCAAAAGCCGCGGGGCAGTACTACGCCGTTGGCAATTTAAAACTTATATTTCACTGTAGCCTGCACATTACGTGGCGCACCATACTCATGCGTATCAAGATCAATACGGTAAGCTTCATCGAAGAGATTATTTACATTGGCAGTGAGGCTTAATTGTTCATTAAATTCATAGCGCGCCATGAGATTGGTCACCCAGTAACTATCTTGGGTATAAATATCGCGATAAAGATCTTTTGCCCCCGATACATAAGTGTGGCTTTGCCAGTTAACGCCTCCCCCTACGGTGAGCTGACTTAGACTCTCAGGTGTAAAACTGGTAAACAGTTTCACCAGGTGCTTAGCTTGATCACTATTTAAGCGTTTACCTTGTTTATCTTCAGTTAACATACGGGTATATCCACCTTGCACTTGCCAGCCTTCCATTACCTCACCGGCAATTTCCAGCTCCCAACCGCGGCCTTTAGTCTCATCCTCAGCGCGATAAGCTTGATTCCCCTTAGGGGTCTGCTTAGTGCCATCTTTAACCGCTAGATTATTTTTTTGTACTTCAAAGACTGCGGCACTGGCATTTAAACGACCATTAAACCACTCGCCTTTTAGCCCCGTTTCCAAATTGATACCGTCTTCGGGATCCAGCAGCTGATCGTTAACGTCTCGGCGAGACTGCGGATTAAAAATAGTGGTGTAACTGGCGTAGGCAGAAACGTTGGGCGTTAAATCATAAACTAGCCCCACGTAAGGTGTAATCACCCCCTTTTCTTCTCTGGTGTCCGTGACATTGCCATTTTTATCTAGCGCACGGGTACGCCAATTACTCCAGCGCGTGCCTAGCAGCACAGATAAATCGTCCGTAGCACTCAGGCGAGTCGCAATATAGGCCCCATTTTCATCAATTTTATTACGGCTACCAAAGCGATCAAGTGACTCCCAGTCTGGCTCAGGAAAATATCTATTCCAGTTATAAACATTGACCTTAAAGCCATTTCTATCATGATAAAAGTCTTTGGTATGATCATCAGTCCATGAACCATTTACCCCCAGCGCCAAGTCGTGCTCACGCCCTAGTAGCTCAAAACTACCTTCGAGTTTGGCACCTACCGAGTCCACAGTGTTATCGACTCGGTAACTACGCAAATGAATATCTGCCTCACCATTGGCATCAGGTATATAAGAAGCCAAGCCAAAACGCTGCTTCGTTTCAATAGTGTTGTGGTTATAAGCCACATTCATTTTCCACTTATCATTCAAGTGATGATCCACAGCTGCCGTTAGGCCAAGGCGGCTGTCTTCAAAACCACTCCAATCAGCCATGGAGTTATCACCGCGACCAAAAGGCGTTAATTTGCCATTTTCATCAGCCAATGCATAACCGGTAACAGGCCCAGCGCCCCCGTCCGCTTCGTTTTCACCATATTCAAGTGCTAATCTCGCGACAGTCTGCTCTGTTACATCAGCCTCTAACACACCATAGATCACTGATTTTTCGTAGTTATATCCTTGTTTCCAACTATCTCCTGTTTCTTTTACTCCCACGAGACGCCCGCGCAGACTACCTTGCGCATTAAGTGGCCCTGAAATATCACCCACAGTACGCGATACGTCCCAAGATCCTAAAGATTGCGAAACGGAGGCTTGAAAATCATGAGTGGGCCGCTTGCGTGTCAGTGAAATTGTAGCCGAGGGATCACCTGCCCCTGTCATCAACCCCGTTGCGCCACGCACCACCGTAACCGCATCATACAAGTCAGTATTAAGCGTGCCTAAACCTTGAGACGCGCCGAGGCCTGCAACCGCGGCAGATGGCAAAGGTAAGCCATCTAACATCAAATTTTTTACCGAATTGCCCCGCGCAGAAATCCCCGCATAACTGCCCAATGCGGCTCCAGCCCCTGAAAAAGTCACGCCCGGCGCGCGAGCTACCGCCTCCCCTAAAGAGGTAATGCCTTCTTGATCTAGGCGTTCTCGAGTGATGACAGTGACCGACTGCGGCGTTTCGCGAAGCGATAAATTCATCCCAGTGGCAGCAGCGGTATTATCTGTTGTAAAACTCCCCGTGCCTTCAGTGATGCCGTCTGTAATGGCAGAAGCACTCACTGTCACCGGAGCTAATTTCCATTCACCTTCTTGCTTGGTTGAAGGCGAAGCCTCGCTATCGGTCACTTCTTGCGCCAAAGCGGCAGGTAATCCCAGCATTAAAGAAGTAATAATAGTGGCAAGATGCGTTTTATACGTATTGGGGAATGAGCGAACGCTCTTAAAATCGCGAAGCACAGAGGCCATGTTTAACTACCCTTAAAAATATAAGCTTTCACTTTGTGTGTAAAAGATGGTCGATGCACCACCATAGTGAGAATGAGAATCAATTATTATCTCATCACTTATAAGACGACCGGGGAAGAGATAGTCGGTGTATTTTTAGTAGTTAAAGGTGATTTTTTTTAAATGCGGTCAATTCGTTTCGTTTTGGCTACGGCTTAACGCGAGATAACAAGCCGTATCCCGCCTTTCGCCAGCAAAATACTGCCTCGCTCGACTTATCGCTGACATAGACAGTTTTAAGTCTTTAAAAACAGTGGTAATACTGATGCCTAGCTCAGCTGCAATATCAGCTTGGTATTTACCTTCATAGCGACTGAGATACAGCACCTTTCTAGCTCGTTTACTCAATTTAGCCAGCTCTGCCATCACCAAGCGCAATTCAGCATTAACCAATGCATGATGTTCTGGGCTTAGATCATGGTCAGATATCCACAGAGATGGCTCTCCCTCCTCTAGTATTTGTCGGCGGCGGCTTTCCAAACGAGCATGATCGATAGCCAAGTTAGCTGCCATGCGAAACAGATAAGCGCGTTGATTCTTGATAGTGACAGATATTCTTAATTGACAAAGTTTAAGATAAAGATCATGTACTAAATCGCTCGCTAAGCTTAATGAACCTGTACGATGCGCTAGAAATTGTGTGAGATCTGGTTGGCACTCCAGATAGCTTTGGATAAGTGCAGAATGTTGTTTAAAGGTCATGTTCATCATTTAAATTAGATATGATAGATAAGAATGAGTAACAAAATAAACAACAGCAACGATAACCACTTTCATTTGCATTTGCAAAGTAAATAAAAAAGCCCCAACTCAATTGTTAGGGCTTGGCGATCTTTTAAAAGACCAATAGCAATTTAAACCTGCACTAGTTAACAGCAATATCTTATTTAGATATTATTTATATAAAAGGAGTTAGTTAAGGCTTTTTTCTAACGCCAGTGGTAGATTATTAGGATGTAGAGGTTGGCTGAACAAGTAACCTTGAAAGAAATGACAACCGTTATCTAACAACCAATCGAATTGCTGAGGTGTTTCTACTCCTTCGGCAATAATGCTGATATTCAAACTTTTTGCCAAAGCAATAATGGCAACAGCAATAGCCATACTGCTCGCATCTTCCAAGATATCATCGACAAAAGACTTATCAATTTTTAAGTAGTCAATCGGTAGCAGCTTTAGACAAGTCAGAGATGAGTAGCCAGTACCAAAGTCGTCTAATGAGAACTTGATACCTGCTTTGCGTAGGGCATTTATTTTAGTAATAGCACTATTCACATTACTTTGAAAAATACTTTCAGTGATCTCAAGAGTGAGGCCGCTTGTGCATATCCCTGTTCTTGCAACTACCCCCTCAACCATATCAACAAAGTTTGCTTGGTTAAGCTGTCGAACACTGATGTTTACCGCCATAGTCAGTGTCTTCGGAGTGTTAGCACATTGCCATTCAGCTAATTGCTTACAGGCCGTTTCCAATACTAACTCGCCGATTGGCACAATTAAGCCATGCTCCTCAGCCAAGGGGATAAATTTGCCTGGGGATACCATACCGTGCACAGGGTGAACCCAACGTAATAATGCCTCAACTCCTTTAACCTGCTTATTGCTATCGATAATAGGTTGATAAAACAATATAAATTCTTTGTTATCCTGAGCTTGCCGTAAATCTTGTGCTAATAATGCTCGTTCAAGTGCGGTATCTTGTAATAAAGGAGAGAAAAAAATCAGCTGATCACGCCCTGCTTCTTTTGCAGCATACAATGCTATATCTGCTTTTTTTAGCAGCTCTTCAGGCTCATCTTGCTCACTATTAAAAAGCGCCACTCCGATACTGGGTGTTACTTCTAACTGTAAATCACCCAGTAGATAAGGCTCTTTCAATGCAGTACCAATCGCTTTACCTATATTTTTGATATGCTTCACTGCAACATCACGTTCAGAACTTAGACTATCTACAATAATAACAAACTCATCACCACCAAAGCGCGCAACTGTATCTGTTTCACGTACATTGCAAGATAAACGGGAAGCTGCCTGTATAAGTAGTTCATCACCAGCGCTATGCCCAAGCATGTCATTAACTTCTTTAAAGTTATCCAGATCGATTAACACTACGGCACCATAGTCCGATCGCTGCGCTTTTTGAGATAGCGCATGGGCCAATCTTTCAGCCATTAGCCTACGATTAGGTAACCCAGTGAGGGCATCGTGTAATGCCATATATTCATTTTTAGCTTCAATTTTCTTTTTTGCTGTGATGTCAGCACGGATGGCAATATAGCGTTCCGGTTTATTATTTAAACCAAGGATCGGCACTAAGGTTGACTGGACCCAATATAACGACCCATCTTTTGCTCTGTTGCAAATATCACCATTCCATACCTCATTACGGGCAAGCGTGTTCCAGAGTTCCCTAAAAAACTCTTTACTGTGAAATCCTGAGTTGATTATTTTGTGAGTATGCCCTACTAACTCCTCGCGAGCATATTGAGAAATGCTACAAAAATTATCATTAACCTGAGTTATCACACCACGCGAGTCTGTAATAGCCACAATGGCATGCGCATTAAGCGCCATTTCTAACTCGGCAACTTTCTTTTTAACAAGGTATAAGTTTTGTATTTTCATCTCATATTGATCATGAATATGATCTATTTTTTGTACAAAAAACCAAGCTAGCAAGGCCAACATAGCAATTGTAATGGCTAAAAAGCATACAAAATATAATGTTAGAGGAGCTTGAAAGGTTGGCTCCAGCCCTAAGAATACAAAGCGGTATACAAACACTAATGCTACGATGAGAGCGAACACGACAACGAGGAGGTTAACTCCTTTCATGCTATGGATTATCGGGCGGCTAAACAGATGCTTCATAGGGGTTCCATTAGTAACGTATAGAGTACTTGTATCTAATATTTATATACTGCTACATTAGACAGTTATATTATAACGATTGAACTTATACGATACATGAAATTGATAGAAAGTTGTAGGCTACGTCTCACTGAGCAGAGCTTAACTGTCACTTTCATAGTAAGAGCTATTTGATGTGATAATCAGTGTAGTCGCTCCCTTTGGTTGTGGAGTCGCCTATCTTGTGAATATTCGCAGTTGTTACCCAGCAAAGATGGCTAGCCCAGTGACGTATCGAGGGAGGTGAATCTATTTCTTCTTGATACTGCATTTAAATACCACCGCACCGCTCAAAGCAGTGCCTACAAGGTCAAGATATAAGGTCAGCGTCGATAGTGGCATTGCGCACGAATGTAGTCGCGGAAATAACGCTGTACGTTATACGCTGTACGCCTTACGCAAAGGCCTAAACGTCGTCGCCCTTGTAGTCGCGCGCTTTAGCCGCGAAATGGCGCGCAGCGCCATCCCATGCACACATTCAAACCTAAACACCCACATTCAAACGGTGGATATGTGCACGGGTTCAAATATCGCTGCGCGATATACGCACAGCGGTCGCAGTGCCTACAGGGTGCTAAATATGAGGTCAGCGCCGATAGTGGCATTGTGCGCAGCATTTGAAGGTGGGAGCGCAGCGACCTCATCCCGTGTGTTCGCGGAGCCATTAAACGAAAAAAGCCTGCTCATTAGAGCAGGCTTTTTGAATGATGGCGGGGTGGCAAACGCGCCGCGTTTGAAGGTGGGAGCGTAGCGACCTCATCCAGACTATCCGCGGAGTCATTTTTACCAACAAAAAAGCCACCTATTAAGGTGGTTTTTTTGAGTAAAAATGGCGGAGTGGACGGGACTCGAACCCGCGACCCCCGGCGT
>NZ_JBQDEX010000005.1:8358-42514 GCF_052084945.1 Oceanisphaera sp. | reverse complement strand
CGATTTTCTATTGACGGATGCGTCGAAAAAATGGAATCGCCTTTATTGAAGATATAGGCGGCAGCACGGTACTTTTCGGTATAGATCTCATCTTTTAATCTGCTTGCTGGATCATGACGCTTATGATCGCCCGCGATCTTTTGTAGTGCAGAGATCATGGCTTGATTGTCACCGGTAAGCTGTACCGAAGCGGCGTCGGCCATGTATTCACGGCTGCGAGATAAATATAAGTAGAGCACTTGGGTTATCAGCGGCAAGACAAAGTTTAATACCATAAGTAGCATTTTAGCTTTGTTGGCATTGCTATTTCTGCTGCGAGAAAACATAAATACATGCGCAAAAATATTGGTGAGCGTTAAGATGACATTCGCTAATATTCCCACATAAAGGGTGAGCTTAGAATCCCCGTGTAATATGTGCCCCACTTCATGGGCAATCACCGCCTGTACTTCACTGCGCGTGAGCTTTTCCAGTAACCCCGATGTCACGGCGACCAAGGCATTATCTTTACTCCAGCCCGCAGCAAACGCATTCATTTGCTCCGTTTCCATAATAAAAGTACGGGGCAGATAGCCGAGGTTAGCACTGATTGCCATTTCTTCGACCATATTCACCACTTGTCGCTCAATATCAGACAAGCGACTGTCTGGGTCTAACTCTCGATATTGAGAGCCAGATAACATCATTTTGTGCCCAAACTTATTAATAATGAAAACACCGACTAAGGTGCACGCCAAAATACCTAAGGTAAAATAAGGAATAGCCGAAAAGCTCAAGTACAGCTGCATATCATGCGCCAGCCCGGCATTCGATAAGGGACGAATCGCAATATCAGCCAGCAAGCCCACTAGCAGCATAATGGCAATGTAGCTCAACACCACCAACTTGGTCTTTCGGTTGTTAACCGTTATTGACTCTCTAAAATCCATAGTGTTTCACTTTTCAATCAAAGATAAAAAAGCCCCACACGGGGGCTGCTGATTAAAACTGAACTCGACGTGCTTCTTCGGTTTTTATGGTCGTTTCATCTAACGACCAATATTCAAACTCTTGATTTAAATCCGAAAAAATATTAACCACCATAATATTAGGAAAACTCTTTTTCGTGACCTGATAGCGCTCAATGGCATTGTTATAGGCCTTTTTGGCAAAGGTTAATTTGTTCTCGGTCGAGACAATTTCCTCTTGCAGTTGCATCATATTACGGTCTGACTTTAACTCAGGGTAGCTTTCTACTGCGATATTAATAGCGCCACTGCTCACCATGTTAGACAACTCGCCTTCTGCCTTTTTTATCGCCTCTGGCGAGGCATTGGGGTCAATTGTTTGTGCCCGCAAGGCAGTGACTTTGGTAAAAACCTCACTTTCATGTTCCAAAAAACGATTAACGGTTGAAATTAAGCTATCAAACACCTTGCCCCGTCTATCTAGCTGTACAGAAATTTCTTTTTCTGAATTTAGCACCGCCTCAATCAAGGCCACCAGTTTGTTATAAACCGTGACCGCCCAAAATAAAATCACCAGTGCAATAGCTAAAAATATATATTCCATACACCCTCTGCGTATAACGCTTTAATGGTACCTGCAATAAGGTTAACTTGATTATAACAAACACACCAAACAATGGATCAGTATTAAAGAGCAACAGCCCCCTTCACACCCCAGCAAGCTGCCCCATACCGGACTATTCATGGCACTCGGGTATCATCTACTGAGCCCCCATGGATGGGTTGATTGCGTGTCGATAAAGCAAATAAAAAGAGCAGCTAGGCTGCTCTTTTAGATTTAGACTGTGATACTTGCCGACTAGAGCGCTTTAAGAATACGATCCACGCTGTCTTTCGCATCACCAAACAACATAGTGCTGTTATCACGAAAGAACAGTGGATTTTGCACCCCAGCATACCCAGGGCTCATAGAGCGCTTAAACACCACCACTTGCTGGGCTTTCCAGACTTCCAAAACCGGCATGCCGGCAATAGGGCTGGCAGGATCTTCCGCCGCCGACGGGTTAACCGTATCGTTGGCGCCAATCACCAAAACGGTATCGGTGTCGCTGAAATCATCATTAATTTCATCCATTTCTAATACGATATCGTAAGGCACTTTTGCCTCCGCCAGCAGCACATTCATGTGTCCGGGCAAGCGACCAGCAACGGGGTGAATACCAAAGCGTACCGTCACCCCCGCTGCTTGCAACTTAGACACTAACTCGGCCACCGGATATTGCGCCTGTGCCACCGCCATGCCGTAGCCTGGGGTAATAATCACCGAGCTTGAGCCCTTCAACATATCCGCCACATCGTCGGCACTCACTTCAACATGATCACCCTGATCTTCATCACCGTTTTGGCTTGCTGTTTCATCAGCACCAAAGCCACCGGCAATAACAGAGACAAAAGAGCGGTTCATCGCCTTACACATAATGTACGATAAAATAGCACCACTTGAACCGACTAAAGCACCGGTCACAATCAGCAAGTCGTTAGACAACATGAAGCCTGCGGCGGCGGCAGCCCAACCCGAATACGAGTTCAGCATAGAGATCACCACCGGCATGTCGGCACCGCCAATACTGGCCACCAAATGCCAACCAAACGCCAGCGCGATCACCGCCATCACCAATAGCGCAAAGGTCGAGCCTTCTACCTGTACAAACCAGATCAGTAATAGCAAAGACACCACCACCGCCAGCAAGTTGAGCTTATGGCGATGGGGCAGTTGCAGAGCCTTAGAGGAGATAGTTCCGCGCAATTTGCCAAAGGCCACAATGGAGCCAGTAAAGGTCACAGCCCCAATAAACACCCCCAAGAACACCTCGGTATTGTGAATATTGAGCATGGCACCACTTAGTGGTTCATGATCAAGATAGGTATTAAAGCCAACAAACACCGCCGCTAAGCCCACAAAACTGTGCAGGATGGCAATGAGCTCAGGCATTTCGGTCATTTCGACTTTTAATGCAAAACGGATCCCAATGGCCGCGCCTATGGCCATGGCAAGTATGATCCACCCCACGCCCGTTACCTCAGGGTTAAAAATAGTGGCCAGCAAAGCAATGGCCATGCCCGCCACCCCATACCAGTTACCGGCTTTTGCCGACTCCTGCTTGGATAAACCGCCTAAGCTTAAAATAAACAGCACGGCGGCCACAATATAAGACGCAGTTACCAGTCCTTGTGACATAAATTAGCCCTTCCTAAACATTTTAAGCATGCGATGTGTCACGGTAAAACCGCCAAACACGTTAATAGAGGCAATCAAAATGGCAATAAATGCCAAAAAGCTCACAAAACCCCCATTGCCCACTTGTGATAAAGCCCCCACCACAATAATCCCTGAGATGGCGTTCGTGACCGACATCAGTGGGGTATGCAAGGAGTGCGACACATTCCACACCACGTAATAGCCCACTATGCAGGCCAGCACAAACACGGTGAAATGGGATAAAAACTCCGCCGGCGCCACCGCCGATAACCAAGCAAACAGCAAGACACCGACACCGCCCACATAATACTTCAGCTTACTGGGAGCCTTAGGCTCAGGGGCAGCAGAAGGCGTTGCACTGGCTGGCGCTTTAGGGGCGGCAGAGACACTAATGGCCGGCGGCGGAAAGGTCAGCTCCCCTGCTTTAACCACCGTCATATTGCGCAGCACCACATCATCGAAATCAAGGTGAATATTGCCGTCTTTTTCTTTGCACAATAACTTGGCCAAGTTCACCAAGTTGGTGGCATAAAGCGTAGAAGACTGGGTAGGTAGGCGACCATTAAGGTCGGTATAGCCGATAATTTTTACGCCATTATCGCTCACAAACAATTCACCGGGCTGGGTCAGCTCACAGTTACCGCCATTTTGTGCCGCTAAATCCACAATCACAGAGCCGGGCTGCATGGCAGCGACCATATCGGCGGTAATCAGCTTAGGGGCCGGGCGCCCAGGAATAAGAGCGGTGGTAATAATAATATCGACTTCTTTGGCTTGCTGCATAAACAGCGCCATTTCGGCATCAATAAAGGCCTGACTCATTTCTTTGGCGTAGCCATCGCTTGAGTCAGCTTCTTCTTCATAATCTAGCTCTAAAAACTCCCCGCCCATGGAGTTAATTTGCTCTTTTACCTCGGGGCGAGTATCAAAGGCACGCACTATGGCACCCAAAGAGCCGGCAGCGCCAATGGCCGACAACCCAGCAACACCGGCCCCAATCACCAACACCTTAGCTGGGGGCACTTTACCTGCGGCGGTAATTTGCCCCGTAAAGAAGCGACCAAATTCGTGGGCGGCTTCAACCACGGCGCGATAACCGGCAATGTTGGCCATAGACGACAATGCGTCCAACGACTGCGCCCGCGAAATGCGCGGCACCATGTCCATGGCCAGCACGGTCACGCCTTTATCTTTAAGTTGGTCGACTAATTCGGGGTTTTGCGCCGGCCAAATAAAGCTCACCAGCGTGGTGCCGGCTTGCAGCTTGGCAATTTCTTCACTGTTTGGCGCATTCACTTTATAAATAATGGCCGCTTGCCACACAGTTTCGGCATCCACTATGGTCGCACCGGCCGCTTCATAGGCACTATCATCAAAGCTGGCTTGGCTGCCTGCGCCCTGCTCGATGCACACCTCAAACCCCAGTTTGCGCAGCTGCTCTACCGACTTAGGCGCCGCAGCCACCCGCGTCTCACCGCTCAGGGTTTCCTTTGGAATTGCAATTAACATAATACATCCCTAATTAATGTTGATATTGCCGCCAAGACGATTGTTCATCTAGCGCTAAACAAGCTGTCCCCTTTTTGTGCAGCAGTCATATATTGATCAACTTATGTTGGTATGTGTGTAAAAAGGCCGATTTATGGTCGTTTTTAACACTCATAACCACAATATCACTGATTGATGTACAAGATAGGTACGTTTTAGCGGTCGCGATCACAAAGGTGATAACCGTGCTGTATATATAGCGCGAAGCTATTGCTCCGTTATTTTATAAACACATACCAGTAGGCAAACAACAAGTTAAAGCCAGCAAAAAACAAAATACCGGCCCAACTTAAGACTCTCATACCTCGGCCTAAACGGTATTGCTGTGGTACTTGAGGCAATGTCATTAACCGGTAATTCAACCAAGAAAATACCAAGGCACTGATAAAGGCAGAGATCATGGCCAGCTCTAACATCGCCAACAAAGCGCCTTTAAAAAACATAATAATAAAGGCACTGATAATGCCCATCGCTATCATCAAAGGATAGGTATAACGGCTGCCGGTGCCGGTTGGGCCGCTGCCCTGAGCTTGCTTAAATTGCACAAAACATTCACTTAAGGCGCGGCTATAGCCATCCAATACGGTTACAGTGGTAGAAAACATACATAAAAAAGCAATTAGTGCGATCAACCAACGGCTCCATTCGCCAATCACACTGGCATATACATTTACTAACTGATGAGCAAAAGCAATGCCCGAAGTAGCAAGGCTAGTACCACTGCCGTGTAATACCAAGGCACCTAAAGCGACAAATGCCAATGCTAACAAGGTAGAGGTAATATAGCCGACATTAAAGTCCACTAAGGCGTCTTTGTAATCGAGACGTTGGTTAAGTGATTTTTTCTGGCGTAACCAGACGCTATTCCAAGTAGACAGCTCAATGGGGGCCGGCATCCACCCCATTAATGCCACTAAAAAGCCCACCGATGCCATATCCCATGGGCTGGGAGAAATAAAATCAGGAGGCGCCACACCGCCTTTATTGAGTGCGATACACACCGCCGCTATAGTCGCTACGGCCAACCCCACAATCACCCATTTGGCCACTTTATCGAGTGTCTTATAATGGCCGGTAATCAAAAATACCAATGCGCCCACCAGCACTATCATGCTCAGCTGAGTCACCGTTAGGCTATCACCGATAAATAACCCTAAAATGCTGCCACATAGCATAGCAACCCCAGCAGTGCTGATTACTGAGGCCACTATATTGAGTGCGGTAAATAAATAAAGATAGCCACGGCCAATACGATCATAGCCTTGAATAAGAGTCTCTTCTGCCGCCATGGTGTAACGAGCACCAATTTGGAAAAATGGATATTTCAGCAAATTGACTAATAAAATAAGCCCCACCAACTGCCAACCATAAATAGCGCCAGCCTGCGTAGAGGCCACAAGATGTGAACCACCAATTGCCGCAGCCGCGCCTAAAATTCCGGGGCCCAACACTTGCATATAGTGACTTATGCTACGGGAATCATCTTTTGCCGCATTCATTAACTCTGCCATTGTTATATCTTGCCTATTCACTTTGTTTTTTATATTAAAGATAAAGTAAAAGGCCACAGAGAAACCAATAAATCAACTGCCTTTCTGCTTGACCAACAACCTCGCACAGCATACAACACCACAAAATAATAATTAGATAGCATTTAAACCTAACAGTTAACACCACACCAAAAATATCTGCCACTGCATAAACAAATTCCTTATATAACACGGTATTGATTATTTATTTTTATTCACTATTCATCCCCCATGGCGGTGCCTGCTAGCCACAAACCTGCGATGGGTTGATTGCCTTGTAAGGTAAAAGGAACCGACTCTTTACGCCCTGCATTGATCATCTGTAACGCTAAGTGCAAATGAGGGCCCGAGCTATAACCGGTATTACCCGATGCAGCCACCCTTTGCCCCACCTTAACTCGCTCGCCTTTGCGCACCTGTAGTGAACCCGTTTGTAAATGCGCATACAACGTCATAGTGCCATCAGCATGTCGCACCCTTAGATGATTCGCCTTACCCCGATATTGTGGCGCTAATCCACCCCCCACATAGCGATCAACGGCCGCCATCACTACACCAGCCCGAGTCGCATACAAAGGCGTACCAACCGGCAAAGCAATATCTAATGCATAGCGATTTGAGAGTTTATTATGACTAAAATCACCATTAAAGCCTTGGGCAATACGATAACGCCCTAATACAGGTGACGCTAAGTTGGGATGTTCAGAAAAATAGGAGGTGGCAGTATTTTTCTGAACAAAGCTCTCAGGAAGCCTGATCAAACGGGCATCAAGCTGAGCCTCTGCGTGCAGCACCTCGGGCTCTAGCTGGTAATCAAAATGGTAATTATAGTCCCAGTCTCCTACTGTCTTGGCTGACAGCTTACCAATAAACTGCTCTTGGTTTGCAGGAATGAGCAGCGCCTGCAAGAGTGGGGAGGGAATAACTAGATTACGTTGTTGCGAAAAGCGTAAGTTCAGCGTTACAGCATGGGTGAAGCGATTTAACACAAACAGATAATCACCTTCTGCTTTTTTAACGACTCGCACCAAAACACCATCACGGTGGAGACGGTGCTCTTGGCTATTAATTGGTAAACGTTTGACGGCGTAGGCTTGATTATCGGTATAGTGCACCATGCCAAGTGTATCGAGATAACGATATACATCGGCCTGAGCGAGCGGCGGCCACAGCAGTAAGTAAGTTAATAGTGTCTGACCAAGCTTTATACGTAACGGGGCTATCCATAGTGCTCTCATGTTTCGTCCTTGAAAAGAGAGTGTGCCTGTTAGTATAGGAAACGTTTGGCTATTTTTTTAATGTTAATGCCATTAATACCGCATCTTCACTGCCAGAGTGGGTTTGATAATAGTGCCGTCGACGGCCATTTTCTTGGTAACCACAGGCGGCATACAGCGCCTGTGCCGCAATATTAGAGTCTCTGACTTCAAGCCAGCATTGGCTCACACCACGCTGTTCACACTGGTGCATATACAGTGTTATTAGCTGTCGACCCAAGCCCTGCCCTTGCCATTGTGGTGCTACACAGATATTCATCAGTGTACTTTCATCCAGCACACAATCAGCAATAAAATAGCCCACTAACTGCTCACCCTCTTGCGGTGCCGTTGAATTCACTGCCTGCCATAACGAGCCAGTAAAGTAGCGCTCACCAAAGCTATCAGCCAGCAGCTTACGGCTCCAAGGATGAACATGGGCGGCATGTTCAACCATTAACATAGCGTCTAGATCATTAACGCTTAATGGGCGAAATAAAGGCGACATAAGGTACTCCACAATGCTTTTTTATCAGAAGCAGCTAATGGTAGGCTTGCATGCCAACTAAAAGATTCCACACTGCACGTTAAGTTAAACCCCAATAAAATAGGAGCACTAGGTTGCTCTGCTGCCAACCAGGCTGCTTCATCTATTACCTGCAGTTGGGTGTCAGAGAGCGAGAGCCCACGCATAATGTCGCTTGAGAATGAGGCTGGCAATATTCTACCTTGGCCAAGCACCACTAATATATCAGCAGCGGGCACACTCGGCAGTGGAGCAAGAGGTAATCGTTCGGGGTGGGCGCATTGCCAGGCAGGTAATGCTAATAACTGCCAGAGTTTAGCTTGGTGTGGCGTCATTTTTGATACTCCATAACGCAAAAAGCCAGCTGTTAGGCTGGCTTTTGCAAGAAGTTGGCAGGGGTGGAGGGACTCGAACCCCCAACCGTCGGTTTTGGAGACCGCCGTTCTACCAATTGGAACTACACCCCTGCAATACGAGGTGAATTATAGAGAAATTCGTTTAAAGGTAAAGAGCTATTTTTAATTAATAAGATCGTTCGCTGATATTTTCACCATATTCATCAGATATTTTGCTTATAGCAGACATTTCTTTATAATTGGTCAGATTCGCACGCGCTCGGAGTGACTAATAAATGTACATTACTGTGATAAAGCAGTCTGTATTATTACGAATCGCCCCTCTAGGTGGCGGTCAAGGCACTCGCGTTGGCAATCTATTCATTCTAAAAGCCCCGTTATGGGGCTTTTTTGTGGCTCCAACCTTATACCTGCAAGAGCGTTGCTGATGGCAAATCCCCTATATCAAAAGCATATTATTTCTATCTCTGACTTCACGCGTCCCGAGCTTGAGCTCATTATAGATACCGCTGTAAAGCTAAAAGCTCAGCCTCACCCCGATGTATTGCTCAGCCAAGTGGTGGCCAGCTGCTTTTTTGAAGCCTCTACTCGTACTCGCTTATCCTTTGAAACCGCCATTCAGCGGCTAGGGGGCTCGGTGATCGGCTTTTCTGATAGTACCAGTACCTCACTTGCCAAAAAAGGCGAAACCTTAGCCGACTCAGTCAAAGTGATCAGCTCTTATTGTGACGCCTTTGTAATGCGCCACCCCCAAGAAGGTGCCGCCCGCTTAGCGGCTGAGTTTTCGTCGGTGCCGGTCATTAATGCCGGTGATGGCTCTAACCAGCACCCGACCCAGACCCTGCTCGACTTATTTACTATTTATGAAACCCAAGGCACTTTACAAGGTTTAACTATCGCCTTTGTGGGCGATCTTAAATATGGACGCACCGTGCATTCCCTTACTCAAGCGTTAAGCTTGTTTGGCTGTAAGTTCTATTTTGTGGCTCCTCAAGCACTAGCTATGCCCGAGTATTTGTGTGATGAGCTCAGAGAAAAAGGCCTTAACTTTGAATTTCGTGACAGCATAGAAGAAGTTATGGATGAGGTGGATATTCTGTATATGACCCGCGTGCAAAAAGAGCGCTTTGATGAAACAGAATACGTACATGTGGCCTCCAAGTATGTACTCACGCCCGAGGTGTTAGAAGGCGCTAAGGATAGTTTAAAGATTTTACATCCGCTGCCCCGCATTGATGAAATTTCACCTGAAGTAGACGACACCCCTTATGCTTACTACTTTGAACAGGCAGAAAATGGCGTCTATGCCCGCCAAGCGTTACTTGCCTTAGTACTCAATAAAAGCCTGTGAGAGACATTCTGATGCATAAAAGCCAATTACAAGTTGAAGCCATTCATAGTGGCACCGTCATCGACCATATTCCTGCGGGTCAGGGCATTAAAATTTTACAGTTATTTAGACTGGTACAAACCAAAGAAAAAATTACTGTTGGTCTTAACCTACCTTCTCAAGCGCAAGGCGCTAAAGACATTATTAAGGTAGAGAATACCCGTTTGTCTGCAGATCAAGCGAATCAATTAGCCTTGTTTGCGCCTAATGCCACCGTTAATATTATTGAAGACTTTGAGGTGGTCGAAAAGCTACAACTAGAGTTGCCAGAGCAAGTAGAAGATGTATTTTCTTGCCCTAACTCTAACTGCATTAGCCACAATGAGCCGGTGAACAGTAAGTTTAAAGTGCGAGCAGTAAAAGATCAGGTACGGTTTCGCTGTAACTATTGTGAAAAGTCCTTCCATCAAGACTTTATGACCTTTTAAAGAACAGCATTAAGCCGTCATGCATAGGGCACACCTCCTCCGACTCGGTGCCCAAAAAGAGGCGGCAGGGATAGTCTCAGCCGACCATCACATGACAGGGACGTCATGTGTTTGAGCGCCACATGGATGTGCTTGATGCGTGTCGGTGTAGTGGCCCCTTTGTTCGGCTTTTACTGGCAGTACAAACTGACTACTTATTTAGTACGATTGGTATTAAACGAAAGCGGATATTTGATCTTCTCGTATGGCGCTTGAAAGCGCTGCTAACATTGCTAAAACACAAACCCCAAGCCAAGATATAAAGATGGCTTTTTTGGGGCAATCATAATGTCGTTACTTAATACCTTACAACAACACTTTGGCTTTTCTAGCTTACGCCCAGGCCAACAGGCCGTCATTGAGCGCATTATGGCGGGTGAATCAGCAGCGGCCATTTTTCCAACCGGATCAGGTAAATCGCTGTGCTATCAACTCCCAGCCGTTTTATTACCTCATCTTACGTTGGTTATCTCACCACTGCTGGCACTGATGCAAGATCAGTTAGCCTTCTTAGAGCGTATGAATATTCCTGCGGCCAGCATCGACTCCACTCAAAGCTTTGAAGAAAGCCGTAACGTGATGCAAGGGGTGCGTGAGGGGCGTATTAAGGTATTAATGATCTCAGTTGAACGCCTTAAAAACGAACGTTTTCGCCAATTTATTGGGCAAGTACCCATCTCATTATTAGTGGTTGATGAAGCACATTGTATTTCGGAATGGGGACATAACTTTAGACCCGATTACTTAAAGCTGCCTAGCTATTGTCACAGCTTAAACATAGCGCAAGTCCTATTATTAACCGCCACCGCCACTCCCAACGTCATAGAGGATATGCAGCAAAAGTTTACGCTGCCTGCAAACAATGTGGTGCTTACCGGCTTTTATCGCGAAAACTTACACCTTAGTGTATTGCCGGTGGCGGAGTCCGATAAAGTACAGGCATTAATAGCGCAAATACGCCTAAATCCAAGCGCGCCCACCATTGTTTATGTCACCTTACAACATACAGCCGAGCGGGTAGCAGAGCAGTTAATGGCCGCTGGCCTTCAAGCTCGGGCGTATCATGCGGGTATGGATCAAGACCACCGTCGGCAATTGCAGCATCATTTTATGACAGGTGTGGAACCCTGCATCGTGGCCACCATTGCCTTTGGCATGGGGGTCGATAAGTCAGATATTCGCCGTGTTATTCACTTTGATTTACCAAAGTCGATTGAGAATTACAGCCAAGAGATAGGCCGAGCAGGACGAGACGGGCAGGAGTCGCATTGCATCTTACTGGGGAATTTAGCCGGTCAAAATGTGCTAGAAAACTTCGTCTATGGCGATACGCCCGAACCTGAGGCGATTCAGGCGTTACTTAACGAGCTTCCTAGCCAAGGCGGACACTGGGAAATTATGCCCATACGTTTGGCTAATCATTGCAATATTCGGGTATTACCCTTAAGAACCTTACTCGTTTATTTAGAGCTTAATGGCGTTATCAACCCCTTATATAGCTACTATGGCGATTACCGTTTTAAATTTGTCGCCTCAGCAGAGGAGATTATCAGCCGCTTTAATCCCGAGCGACAAGCCTTTTTAACTGCCGTGTTTCAAGGCTCCCCAAAAGCAAAAACTTGGTGTCAGGTCGACTTTGACGCTATATGGCACACCGCCTCTGGTGAACGAAAACGAGTGATCAATGCGCTAGATTACTTGCACGAGCAAGGCTTAATTGTGCTAGAAAGCAAACAAATGATTGAGGTGTATCAGGTGTTAGAGCCCACACTCGATAAAGTAGCTGAAGCTCAGCGCCTGCATCAGTTATTTCAACAAAAAGAACACAATGAAATTCATCGCCTTGAGCAGATGATCCAGTTTTTTGAAAGTGAACACTGTTTAAGTCAGTGTCTAGCCAGTTATTTTGGCGATCATAATGCCCCTAAACACTGTGGCCATTGTTCAGTATGTGCCGGCCGTGTTGCTAAGCTACCCAAGCCTGCCACTCCTACATTGCCAACCACAGCACAATTACAACAGTGGTGCCAATCGCTACAAGAGCAACACCCAACGCCATTGAGTTTGCATACTCTTACCTGTTTTTTATGTGGCATTAGCACACCGCTACTCAACCAACTCAAAGCCAAAAAGCAGCCCGGCTTTGCCGCCCTAGAGCAACACAGTTTCAGCGATATTCGCAGCGCTTTAGCCATAGCAATATAGCGCTCAGCACTCAAACACCAAGCAGAGGCTGTAAAAATTGGCATTTTTGGGGCTACCCCAGTGCTAATGGGAAGGCAGAGGATGTCTGCTCCGTCGACCCTCCGCGCCAGGGCAGAAAAATGCTCCTGCCATTTCTGCATTTCCGCCATCCATGGCGGGCAGATTGCGCGGCGGAGCCCCCATGGAGGGGTTTACGGCGAGTCGAGCGGAGTAGCGCGCTCTGCCTGACTTCTACTCAAACATCAACAAAAAGATGTGATGAAGTGACAGGCTTTAAGCTTACAGCTCACCGAAGGTGTTAGGCTTTACTCTATTGTCATAACCCTCTATATTCTCACTGTCGGTGTGACCGACTTCGTTCTCGGGGCGGGGTGTAATTCCCCACCGGCGGTAAATATGAAGAGGACTCATCCTCATCGTAAAGCCCGCGAGCGCCTTATTAACGCAATATCTGCGTTAATAAGGGTCTAGCAGATCTGGTGTAACTCCAGAGCCGACGGTGATAGTCCGGATGATAGAGAGCGTCAGACATGTCCTTTAATACAGTCATTTATCACCAGCTTGTGGTGTAATAAATGCTGACCAAAGAACCATGCCCTAAGTTAAAGCCACGCTTTGCCTTATGCCATGCTTGCCTGTACGTTCGCCCTGATTCAGTGATTTTATAATAGGATTAACCCATGGATCAGAGCTTAACGAAAACCAACAATTTTAATGTTCGCGACCAACGCATCGCTTTTATTCACGCATCTTGGCATGCCGATATTGTGCTTAAAGCACTGGATGGCTTTCGCAGCCAACTGGCCGAGCTGGGTTATGATACAGATAAAATTGAGGTGTTCTCCGCACCCGGTGCCTACGAAATTCCCCTGCAAGCCAAACTACTAGCAAAAACCGGCCAATACGCCGCCATCGCATGCAGTGGTTTAGTGGTGGATGGCGGTATTTATCGTCACGACTTTGTCGCCCAAGCAGTATGCACCGGCTTAATGCAAGTACAGCTAGAAACCGAAGTGCCGGTATTAACCGCAATTTTAACACCACATCATTTTCATGATCACGATGAGCATAAGCAATATTACCATCGCCATTTTGTACTCAAAGGACAAGAGTTAGCAAGCGCTGCAGATGGAGCCATCCGCCTGACAGCACAGGCGATAAGCGCTGGCAATTAGAAGCTAAAAGCCTTGAAAAAACACCAAACTGCCGCTTGTTTGTTTGGTGTTTTTTACTTTTTACAGCTCATTATGATTGCAATGCCATTGGGGCGGTTGAAGTCGACCCACAGCGCACAACAGCATAGTAAACAGAATAGGTTTAGCGCACTGATACACATACAGTCACAAGAATGACTTACCATCACACAGCTTACGATTATTTAGCTTGTGACGACTCACAAACGGTACAGCTTCGGCCATTATCTTTAGCCATATATAACAGTCTATCTGCGGTGCGCAGGCACTCTTGCAATTCACTGGTGCTCGTCAACGAGCAGATACCCACACTCACTGTAATAAAAACAGCTTGGTGCTCTGCATATACAATGGGCTCACTGATTAATCGTTGGTGTAAACGGTCTACAGCCTGTAAGGCATCGACTTCGGGAGTATTAGGCATCAACACCACAAACTCCTCCCCACCCCAACGGCTAATCACATCACTTTTTCTAAATACACCTCGACAAAGTTGTGCAAACCGCTGAATAACCCAGTCGCCAGTATCATGACCAAGATTGTCATTAATACGTTTAAAGTGATCAAGATCAATCATCACTAAGGACGCATGACTGGTGTCAGCCTTAATCAGCGCCAACTCTTGGTTTAGATATTGTTCGAACGCTCGGCGATTAAGTAATCCCGAAAGAGGATCGGTAGAGGCCAGCTGCAACAAATCTGCTTGAGCAGACTGTAACTCTTGAATTAATGCAGCCTGCTTTTTATGCGCTCGTAGCAACTCTAAATGCGCCATCACCTGATTGGCCAACGCCCTTAACGCAAAACGCTGTTTCTCATTAAGATCTCTCGGATGATGGTCGAGCACGCACAAAGTACCCAAAGGATGACCATCTTCACTGACCAATAAAGCGCCCGCATAAAACCGCAGCTGGGGGTCACCATTGACCAAGGGATTGTCCATAAAGCGCGGATCAAGTGCAGTGTCTGGCACCACAAATAAATCGGGCTGAAAAAGAGCATGCACACAAATAGAAATATCCAGCGGCGTTTCACGAACATTCAATCCCAGCACCGACTTAAACCACTGACGATCTCGGTCAATAAAGTTAATGACTGCCACCGGAGCATCACAAATTAAGGCGGCAATTTGAGTTATATCATCAAAAGCATCCTCAGGAGGTGTATCCAGTATGTCGTAGGCGACCAATGCCGCCAAACGCTGCTCTTCATCAGTATCTGAATGATAATTAGAGACAGAGTTCATCATGATTTTTACCCATAAAGTTGTAGGTTTTTAACATGAACTGACCGGCAATCTAAAGGGAAGCGCCATAAATTCTGATAGTGGTACGGGTCGAGAGAATAAAAAACCTTGCAGTAGATCACAGCCGCGCCGTATCAAATCTTCTTGTTCGGCTTGGGTTTCTACTCCTTCCGCAACCACTTGCAACCCCAAGTGATGCGCCATGGTGATCACCCCCTGAACAATAGCTGCGCCGTCTCGCTTGTGATCAATGCCTTCAATAAAGCAGCGATCTAATTTTACTTTATTAATAGGCAGCTGACGTAAATAGCTAAGGCTAGAAAACCCTGTGCCAAAGTCATCTATTGCAACTCTTACTCCATGTTGACGCAAGGCATCAAGCTGCTTAATGGCGGTGTCGGCGCCCGACATTAATACACCTTCGGTTACCTCCACTTCCAATAAATAAGGCGCTAACCCACTGTCCTCTAGTACCTGTTTTACTTCATTCACAAAACCTGGACGACGAAAGTGGATAGGAGAAATATTCACCGCCACAGCAACCGGTTGTGTGGTTGGGCGACTAATATTTATGGCCACCGTATCTACACAGGCTTGACGCAACACCCACTGATCAATATTAATAATTTGTCCGGTGTGCTCTGCCAAAGGAATAAAGTCATTAGGGGGCACCATGCCTCGCTTGGGATGGCGCCAGCGCACTAGCGCCTCTAAACTACGCACCTCACCGGTGCGGGCATCGACTAAGGGCTGGTAATACACCAAAAATTGTTGTTCTTCTATGGCCTCGAGTATCTCTCGACGCAGGGCAATTTGTTCGTGATTAACAGGACAAAGTTGGCCTGTATAACGCTGCCAGATATTACGCCCTTGTAACTTAGCTTCGTGCAATGCCACATGAGCGCGCTGCATCAAATCTGCACCTTCATCAAATGGCTCATCACAACTTGAAATACCAATACTGGCGCTAATATGTAGAAGGTGTTCGTTAACCACAAAGGGGCGAGATAAGAGCGTTAACAAGCTTTCTGCAGCTTGATTAATAGCCGCCTTATCTCGGTCTAGTAATAACAATCCAAAGTCATCTCCCCCCAAGCGCGCAATTTTTTCTTCAGGCTGTATCCAACGACTGAGCCGCTGCGCGACCGCCCTTAATAAGCCATCACCTACATGATGACCCAGACCCTCGTTGACACTTTTAAAGCCATCCAGATTAATCACTAACATGGCAATATCGCGCGATCCCTGACTCTCGCGATAAACCTGCGCTAAGCGCTGCTCAAAGGTTCCACGATTTAACAATCCAGTAAGCAAGTCGTGGGTGCGCTGAAAAAGCAGCTTTTCTTCATTTTCTTGTTGGCGAGTCACGTCTTGCTGTATCCCCACAAAGTGGGTGCAGTGGCCATGCTCATCAAGCACCGGAGCCAAACTGAATAAGTTCCAAAACGGCGTGCCATCTTTTTGATAATTCAGCAAGGTCACTTGATGCTCACGACGCTCAACAATGGCGTTGCGAATTTGCGCTATGGCATGTGGGTCTGTACCTTTACCTTGAAGAAATCGGCAGTTATACCCTATAACCTCAGCTTTGCTGTAGCCGGTAATCTCTTCAAACGCTTTATTCACATACACCACCGGCAGCTCAGGCACACTGGCATCAGCCATCACCACCCCGTTACGGCTGGCATCAATACCGCGCTGTAACAATCGTAGCTCTGCCGCTTGTTGACATTGAGCTGTCACATCCCGCGCAATGCCGTAAACGCCTACTATTTTGTAATCAACAATAATAGGCAAATGCGTAATGTGTAGGCGGCGAATGTGATGGTCTGAGTCGTAGATATCAATTTCAAAATACTGAGAATGCCCCAAACACGCTTGTTCAAAAGCCTGTTGAGTAAGTGCATAATCTTTTTCTACTAAAAGACTTTTATAGTGAGTGCCTATCAGTTGCTCTGGCGAGAAACCTATGGTGTGCGTAACAGCTTGATTAGCATTTAAGAAATGCCCACCGAGATCCAGCTCAAATACCGCATCAGGCTGTTGGGTAAATAAAGAGCTAAAGCGCTGCTCTTGACTGTGCACCGCTTGGCGATCTTGTTGGCGAGCAATAGCAAGCGCCACCAGATCAGCCGCTTGCATTAACTTGGCTTTTTCATCTTGCGTGGGAACTCTTGAGGTTCGATAGTAAGTGGCAAAGGTCCCTAACGACGTATCATCTGGGCTTAATACCGGAGCCGACCAACAAGAGGCCAGCCCTTCGGCGCGAGTCAGATCAAGAAAGGCGTCCCAGTTGGCGTCTGCTTCAATGTCGGGCGTGATCACAATCTCTTTATGAAAGGCACTGGCCCCACAAGACGCAATATTAGGCCCAACGGAAACTTGTTGCGCGGCTTGGCAGTAAGTATCAGACAAACCATGACTGGCCACCACACTCAAGGTGTTGTCTTCTGGCGAGAGCAACATAAATGACACTAAGGCATCGGGCAGTTGCGCGGCAATCATATCGATAATGGCCGACAGCGTGTCATCAAGGGGCGCATGTTGTGCAATTTGATTGTGAATGTGCTGTAACGCGGCCAACGCTTGGCGCTCTGGAGTCATAGCGATATCACCTATGGTCAAAATAAAATAACAATACGCCTAGTGATGTACCAATAACATAAGCAGTTATCTATCACATTCGCATTAACTTGCCACCGCTGATATTTTTCCAAATAAGGTAGCCGATATTGGGCTTGACGTTATCCATGTCGACCAAAAATGAGTATGTTACGCTGTTAAATGCCTAATGAAATTAGCCTAACAAGGCTCAAGTATATCGGACATCAATCCTTTATACCCCTAGTATTTTTCTCACTCTGTTAAATATTGTGAAGAATGGCCATCATATATTATACGGCCGTCTGTTAGCCGAATAGTCCGTGGGCAACGGGCGCTTAATCTGGGATCATGAGTCACAATGACAATGGCACAATCGTGCTCACGATTAAAGCGCTCAAATAAATGAAAAACCTCATCGGCAGTTTGCGTATCTAAATTTCCCGTGGGTTCATCCGCCAAAATTAAGGCCGGTTTAGTGACTAAAGCACGGGCAATGGCAACCCTTTGTTGCTGTCCCCCCGACAATCGATTGGTGGGCTGTTGCATATAATCTGCTAACCCCACTTCTGCTAATAAATAGCGGGCATAGGCTTTTTGTTCCGCTGACGGTTTGCCATAGCGTAACATTAATGGCATTAGCACATTATCCAGTACGCTAAAGGCGCTGATCAAATGATGGAACTGAAACACAAAACCAATGGACTCACTGCGCAATTGCGTGCGAGCCTGCTCTGGCAAGCCTTGGGTAAGTTGCCCTTGAATATACAGCTCACCGGCAGAGGCTACATCCAATAACCCCATAATATTTAGTAAGGTACTTTTACCTGAGCCCGAAGTACCGACTAGGGCGACCAAGTCGCCTCGCTTCACCTCAAGCGAAATATCATGTAATACATGATTTTCTAGCTCAGTATGGGCATTAAACACTTTATTGAGCTTATCAAGCTGCAATACCACCTCAGATGAGGGAGCTGGGTCTGAGAGTAAGGACTTAGACATAACGAATCGCCACCGCAGGATCATAATGCGCCGCACGACGGGCAGGCACGGCGGCGGCAATCACGCCGGCCGTCATTGATATTAAAATTGCCGACAGCATCATGCTGGGTTCAAGCTGGATCACAAATAACCGCTCTCCAACACTATTAAACAGTTGCGCCAAACTAAAGCCAACCAATACACCTAATAAAGAGCCGGCTAAGCCCAATAAGCCACCTTGCAATAAAAACACCCGCAATATTTGCTGTTGCGAACTGCCCATGGCACGTAAAATACCAATTTCTCGGGTACGTTGTACCACGCTCACCGCCAATACACTGGCGATACCAAAAATAACCGATAACGCCACAAATACGCGGATCATTTGTGTGGTCATGCTTTGTGAACGCAGCGCATTCAGTAATTGCGCATTGCTGTCCATCCAACTTTGCACATGCAATCCGGTTAATTGCGCAATACGCTGCGCCCAATAATCTGCACTAAATACATCGGTTATTTTAAGCTCTAATACAGAGACACCACCGGGCAAGTTTAGCAGCGTTTGCGCCTGCTTAAGGTTGGTATACACATAACGACTGTCTAGCTCGCGCACCCCTAGCTCAAAAATGCCCGCTATAGTGACCACGGTTTGTCGGTTGCCCCCCGCATCTAGGCGCAACTTATCTCCCGAGCGCAGCCCTAAGTCTTTGGCCAGTTCGCTGCCAATTAACACATCACTGGCATCAATACTAAAGCGCCCTGCTTGTAGGTATGTTGCTAAGTCAATAATGCCGCTATAACGCTTAGCATCAACCCCCATTAATGCCACAGAGGCGCGCGCTGTGCCTTTTTGGGCAAAGGCCGGCCCCGAAATCAGCGGCGAAACGGTGTTCACTATGGGAGTTAAAGGGCCATAACTGTCTAATACTCGACGCACTTCTTGCCAGTTATTAATGGTTTGTAAGCCTTGTGCTCGTGGACTTTCTAACGCCCATACGTATTTATCAGGTGATGGATCAGATAGCTGGTTTTGTAACTGGGTTGCCTCAATGCGAATATGAGCCTGTGTGCCCAAGGTGCGATCTATTACATTGCTCTGCAAGCCCATCATCAATGCCGTAATAAACACAATTACAGCCGTACCCACCGAAATCGCTACGCTTATCAACAAGGTTTGGAGTGGGTTGTCTGCCAAAAAGCGCAGCGCAATACGCCACTCGATCCACAAAGAGTCGGCTAAGCGACGAGCGCGATTAACGAATAACATGCGGGGCTTGCTCAAAACGGACTCGGGCGCGTTGATCGTCATTAAGGGTTTGGTTTTGCACCACTATATCGCCCTCTTCAAGGCCGGACACCACTTCGCTATGGGTCACATTACGCAGCCCTAATTGCACATTAACACGCTGTACTTTTCCTTGTTGCCAGCGCATCACTTGTGCCTGTCCCTGATTATTCACCCTAAGGTAATCGTTTGGCAGCACCAAGGTAGGCTTCCGCTCGTCAGCAATAATATTGGCTGACACTGTCATACCCGGTAACAAGCGAGCGGCATCAGGCTCGCTTAACAGATCAATATGCACATCTATGGTACCGCGCCCACTGTCTATGGCGGGCGCAATAAAGCGTACTTCACCGGCAATCACTTGCTCAGGCCAAGCATCGGCAATCAGCTGTACCGGCTGTTGTAACTGTAGAGGACTGAAGTTTTTCTCATCCAGTGCCACAACCACTTCTAGCTCATCTTGCGAGCTTTGATGCGTGCTGCGCGCCACTTCTAATAGTACATCATTGGGCTGCACTACATCACCAGGCTCAACGTTACGCGACTGCACTCGCCCAGTAAAAGGCGCATAAATACGGGTTTTAGCCAGCTCCGCCTGAGCACTGGTGATACGCTGTGCTAATAAACGCGCTTCACTGCCTTGTGCTGATACCGAGCGGGCGGTTAATCTTGCTTGAGTGAGCAGTACTTGGGCGTTGTGCGCTAGCCGCTGCGCTTGTTCAACTTGTTCAAGCGCCAGCGTGCCTTTATCGGCTAAGACTTGACGGCGCTGTGCCTCACGGCGAGCTTGGCGAGCATTTTCTGTCGCCTCAGCCAAGGCGGCTTGCGCTTGGGGACGGGTGATGGTTTCTAGCTGTTGTAACAAGGTGTGGGCTTGATCAAGGCGCGACTGGGCCTCTGTCGAGTTCAACTCAATTAATAAGTCACCCTGCTTAACCTTATCGCCCTCTCGAACATAACGCGCAATCACTGTGCCGGTCACTTCACTGCCAATGCGCGCCAGAGACTGATAACGCACCTCGCCACTGGCTACAATGCGTAACTCTAACGGCTTTAACTCCACTGTTAGCCCAGCTAGCTCAGGGCCACGCCACTGTTGTATACCAAACCAGAGCAGCAATGCGCCAATGACAATAACTATTTTATATCGAGTGCGCATCTTCGTACTCTCACCTTATTCGCGTTTTCAACAGTGCAAGTCGCTATTGCAGCCAATAAACCGCCACCGCTCAGCTCACTAAGCACCATTATTGAAGATAATGCTGCTTAGTTTAACATTAACTAATGTAAGCAGAAATTAGTTATTCGTTATTTCTGCATTCACTAAGTCGAGCATCATTTTGATGTGAGCGCTGTTGTCATTCAGTGCCGGAATATAGTGATAACTTTCCCCCCCTGCTGCGATAAAGTACTCTTTATTTTCCTCACTAATTTCCTCTAAGGTTTCTAAACAATCAGCAGAAAATGCCGGGCAAATCACACTAATGTGCTTAATTCCCTCTTTGGGTAAGGCTTGCATGGTTTCATCTGTGTAGGGCTGTAACCACTCTTCTCGACCAAAACGGGATTGAAAGGTAGTGCGCCACTGATGTGGCTCAAGCCCCAGCTCTGCGGCTAATAACTCTGAGGTTTTATGACATTGATGCCCATAAGGGTCACCTTGGTTTTCAAAGCGCTTAGGAATGCCATGGTAAGACAATAACAGCAGATCTGTTTTGCCATTTTGTTGCCAATCTTGGCGTACTGAGTCAGCCAAGGCCTTGATATAGCTGGGGTGATTATAATAATCGCGAATAAAGCTAAAATAAGGAATTTGGCGCTCTTTTTTCATGATCCGCGCCCAGCTATCAAATACCGACGCTGAGGTACTAACCGAGTATTGCGGATAAAGCGGCAGAATAATGACTTTTTCTACTCCAGCCGCTTTCAGCTCTTGCCAGGCGCTTTCAATAGAGGGGTCGCCATAGCTCATACCCAACACCACCGGAATATCTTGCGCAGCCAGTTGCTGGCTTAGTGCCGCTTGTTGGCGACGGCTGACGACCATCAGCGGTGAGCCTTCTTCCCACCAAATTGACTGGTACAATTTCGCCACTTTAGGGGAGCGAAACGGCAAGATCACCCCATGCAAAATAGGGCACCATAAAAATCGAGTCAGATCGACCACACGATAGTCATGTAAAAACTGCCCCAAAAACGCACGAACCGCTTTGGCCGTGGGCGCCGAGGGAGTACCCAAGTTCACTAGCATTACACCTGTCTTCACACCGACTTCCTTATTTATTTTATTATTAAGTAAGTAATTAACTCTTTGATACCGCGATTAAACTAACGCTTGGCGCAAGGCTTTCGCCAATTGATGGGCACTGGTAAAGGCCGCTTCTACTCGTCCCCCTAAACACCAATCGCCACAGGCCGCTAACCCTTGCTCTGCATTTAAAATAAACTCAGACTCAGGTTCAAGCACTTCTGCACTCAGCGCATAGCGCCAGCGATGTAACTGCGCACCGGTTATCTTGTGAGAGCTAATATTAGTTAGCTCGCAAAAGGTGTTGAGTAAGGTCTCTTTTACCTGCTCTTGGTCATCTTCTAAGTGCTCAGCAGCCCAGTCTGAACCAGTATGCACCACCACAGTACCGGCCTTCATATTGCGCCCAGGTAATCTATGATTAAAAGAAATCCACCGAATAGCGCTATGATTCACTTTTGCCGCATCCCAATGCGGCAAGTCAGCATCATCCACCGTTAGTAATAACGCATAGCAAGGTAGCATCTGATATTGCGCCAAGTCATCGCCCAATAGGGCCTTGGGTAACAAGGCTTGGGTTTGGGGCAAAGGCGCCGAGCTTACCACCCAATCATACTCCCCCAACAACTGGTTATTTTCATCATAGAGTTGCCATTGATCATGGGCGCGGGTGACAGTTTCAACCCGAGTACTCAGCTGTATATTAAGCCCATCACTCATGGCTTTTAGCAAAAAGTTCATGCCCGGTGCTGCTACATAATGGGGTTCAAACCAAGGACGCTTAAAAGGCTTATCACTCGGACTTAGGGTAATAATATTTGGCTGCCACTCGACCACAGTACCGGCATCAATAAAAGGCGCTAACAGTGAGGTGAAAGCCTGACTACGAGCGGTAAAAAACTGGGCACCATGATCCCACTGATGGGTGGCATTTCTTCGGGTAGACATACGTCCCCCTAAGCCCCGAGCTTTTTCAAACAGGCTAATCTCTGCCTGATCCCTCAGCTCACGCGCTAGGGTTAATCCGGCGAGACCTGCCCCGATAATAGCAATACTAGGTTTCATATTAATCCTTGTTAACCTCTAAAATTATCAACACATCAGCGTCACAGTACGTTTCACTATTTATACCAAACACACTAAATAATCGATCTATTTAAATGCAGTATAAAGAGGAAACAGAGTCACCTCCCTCGACACGCCATCAACCCATCCATGGGGGCTCAGGAAATGCCGTCCATGGCATTTCATGGTCGTGGGAGCTGATCTCTGTTCCCTCCTTTGAGGCACTAAGCTGTCAGCTAGCCCTAATTACTGGCGACTCCACAATCGAGAGTCGGATAAAGGGAGCGACTCCACCGACCATCACATGACAGGGAAGTCATGTGTTTGAGCGCCACAGGGATGTGCTTGCAGCGTGTCGGTGTAGTGGCCCCTTTGTTCGGCTTTTACAAGCAGCACAAACTGACTACTTATTTAATACGATTGGTATTAGGCGTGCGGGTGACTGAACAGCGGCGCAAAATTGACCTCTGGCAAGCACTCAAAACCAGGTTTGGCAAATAAATAACCTTGCATCAGCTCTACTCCAGCCGACTGTAGCCATTCAAATTCAGCTTGGGTTTCTATCCCCTCTGCCAATGCGGTCATATTTAAATCGGCAAATAGATTTAAACAGTTTTTAACAATGGCTTGGCGCACCTGATCTTGCTCAATATTACGAATAAGCTCCATATCAAGCTTAATAATATCGGTTTGAAAATCGGCCAATAAATTCAACCCTGAATACCCAGAGCCAAAGTCATCCATGGCGGTGGTAAACCCTAACTGTTGATAATGCTCCACCACACGCTGAATATGTTTATTGTCGGCCAGCTTTTCTACTTCCGTAAACTCAAACATAATGCGCTCACTCGGAAAGTTATACTTGTTAGCCGCAGCAAGGGTGGTACGAATACAGCGCTCTGGTTGATAAATGGCGTTGGGTAAAAAGTTAATGCTCAGCATAGAGCTCAAATTAAGCTGAGAAGCCAGTGCAATCGCTTTCACCCGGCATAACTGGTCAAACAGGTAGCGATTATCATCATTAACCTGAGATATAATCGAGTAGGCCGACTCATTATTGATACCGCGCACTAGGGCTTCATAGCCAAATATATTGCGAGTGGTCACGTTAATAATCGGCTGAAACGCCATCGTAAAATCAAAGTTGAGTGCACATTGATGGCGGCACTGACTGCATAACGCCGTCTCGCAACCTTCTAATATATTTTGCATGTCGGCATCCTTATAGGTGAGTTAACAGTAAGCCGTGATTAGTGCTTGCGCTCTATCCACAGTGTTACTTCACCGACTTTAACTCCCCACTTGGTCATGTCTGCCCGGTTTAATACGCGGTGCTCATCCAATTGGTACATCCAGTCATTAAAATCGATATGCCACACCTTACCATCTACTGGCACGGCTAGGGTATAGCGCCAGTTAAGTGCAAAACCTTTAGTTTGGCCAACGGCATCCACCACCACATCATCGGCAGTACCTGTGTAGTGACCCTCAGCGGTTTTAGTCAGGTGCCATACTCGACGCTGTTGCTCACCGTCGTCATAAATAAAGTCTTCTTCTAGGGTTCCTTTATTACCTTGCCAACTGCCTGTCATATCAACGCTAAAGCGGCGCAACACCTTGCCTGATCTGTCTTGTACTATGCCGTGAGCGCTAAGCTCGCCATTAAAGTATTCATCTAATTCAAACTGGGGGTGAGTACCGGCATAATCATTAATCTCGCTGCTACAGGACATTAATAATGCACTCAGCACCAGGGTGGCTGCCATCCATAAAGTGCGCATGTTAGTTTCCTTTTAGTTGTTGAGTTAACTTAGGTTTTCTACTGTTATCATCGAGCCATATCGCTAAAAAAGCGGGCCCAAATTGTTGGTCGTCAATTTGAGTCAGCTGCTCACCGTTAAAATAAAAGTGGCTAGTGCCATCAGCGTTCACTCTTAGAGTCAGCTGATCGCCCGATTGCACTGATGGCCAAGCTGACTCTAGGGCTTGTTGCCAGCTGTATTGCCATCGCACCCCAAGGCGTTGCCACTCACTAATGGTTGCCTCTACCAGTTTATGGCTGTCGATGCTTCTTTGATAACGCAGGCTCAGTGCTTGCGGAAGTTGCTCCGCTTGATAGCGACCATTGGCACTGTAAAAGCGCGCTTCGTAAAGATCGAAAAACAACCAGTCCATCTCGCCTTGTCCCACTAGCTGTAAATCATCTACTGGGCTGGCATAAGCTGAAGGCACAGTACAGAGCAGCCATATCAGCCCCATTAGCGAGTGCTTTGTGATGTTAAGCATCAGTGTGCTCCTTGAGACAGCTGTTGCTGCCAACGGATTAGTAAGGGTAGTAACAAGGCCCATATAGGGGCTAATATAAATAAAGTTGTGCTTATGCCAAGCGGTAAGGTCACCGCCTCCAATCGCCACCCGGCAAGATAAGAGCTAGGCCCAGACAAAGCCCCTATCACCATTAACCAAGGCCACTTCAATCTAGATAACCACCCCATGCTGTGGCCTAACGTCAGAACAAACCCAAACCATAATAAACCTAACCAAAATGGCGGTTGGTTAAAGACAAAAACGCCACTTAGACTGAGCAAAAAATCAACGCTTATCCCAAGGCCGGCCAATAGCAGTACCCGAGCGTCTTGAGCGCGGCTTGGGGTAAACACAAAATGGCTCAGTAGCAATAAGCACAGTAACGCTGTGCTACTGTTTTGCCCAACCACAGCCAATAACCAAAAACACTGAAACCCAATCAGCTGAGACCATTGCCATTTAGACATAAGCAGGCGCTGCTGTAATGGGCTCCACGGCTGCGGGTTTATTGGCCACAAAGTGCACCAGCCCAATGCTGCCCTCGCGAAAGGCGCCCTCACAATAAGCAAAATAAAAAGCCCACAAGCGATGAAAATCTCGGCTATAACCTAATGCTTTAAGCTCAGGCTCTAACTGCTGAAAACGTGCCGCCCATATATTGAGTGTTTGCCCATAATGTTGGCCATAGTCTTGGAGTTTGCTGAGTGTCATGTCGGTTTGCTCTTTTAAATGCCGACACATTTCGCTGACTGAGGGTAAGCATCCTCCCGGAAAAATATAGCGCTGAATAAAATCGACCCCTTTGCGATATTGATCATAACGCTGATCAGCGATGGTGATCGCTTGAATAAGCAATTTGCCATTGGGTTTAAGCAGTCGATTAAGCGCCGAAAAATAGGCAGGTAAATAAGCGTGGCCAACCGCTTCTATCATTTCCACCGACACCAGCTTGTCGTACTGGCCCTTTAGATCACGATAGTCTTCTAGCAGCAAGGTCACCTTATCTTGTAACCCAGCCTCCATCACTCTTTGCTGAGCCACCTTTAATTGCTCAGCAGACAAGGTAGTGGTGGTTACATGGCAACCATAATGCTCGGCGGCAAAACAGGCTAAGCCTCCCCAGCCAGTGCCTATTTCTAATAGCGTGTCGGTTGGCTTAAGATCTAGCTGCTGGCAAATAAGGTGCAATTTATGCTCTTGTGCTTGCGCTAAATCAGTATTAGGGGTTGGAAAAACAGCCGACGAATACTGCATTAATGGGTCTAAAAACAGCTGATACATGTTATTGCCTAAATCGTAATGGGCGGCAATATTGGCTCGGCTGCCCTTAAGAGAATTACGATTCAATTTATGCTTTAACTTATGCAAAGGGGTCGTTAGCCAGGCTAAACGTCGCTCAAACTTATCGAGTAACGCCATATTGCGGGCAAATATTTGCATTAAGGCACTTAAGTTAGGGCTGTGCCAACTGCCATCTACCCAAGCTTCGGCAGCACCTATGCTGCCACCTAACATTAAACGGCGATAAAAACGGGTATCATGCACCTGTACATGGGCTTGTAACTGCGCCTCTTTATCACCAAACTCATACACCTGTTGGCCGTCTTTAATGGTCAGCTTAGCGTCTTGTAATTGAGCTAATAACGCAAAAGCCAGCTGGCGAGACCAGCGATCAAGACGCCTTGGTTGTGATCTACTCAAGGTAGTATCCATAATAACTTCCTTTAAGAGTGAGGGTGATAAGGAACACGTTTTAAAAATAACCGCAGTGCTTGCCAGTAAATACCGCGCACTATGGTCAGCGTCATCATGGGCCACTGTAACAATGCCGTTTTTAATAAAGTGGCACTAAAGTCGTGACGCTTTAGCGATAAGGTGGCATCAAATATTAGCTCTGGATCCTGGTTTTCAATATGGACCAGCACCCCGTTTTCTGGCGGCTTAATACGCCAGTGATAATGCATGTTCATGTCCATAAAGGGCGACACATGAAACGTCTTTTCGGTCGCGGCTTGTTGGGCTAAATCCACTAAATAGCAATGGCGCTCGTTCCAAGGGGTGTTATGTACTTCCATCAGGGCAAAGCGAGCCTGCTCACCCTCATAGCAAAAAAACACATTTATAGGGCTAAAATACACCCCAAAACAGCGCACCTGCCCCAACATCACCACTCGGTCTAATCCGCTGTTATCGCCGCCAAGTTGTGCCACTTCATCAAGCACTGACTCTTTTAACGGCCGGCCTGCATCGCCTAAATAATCTTGGCGACGAAAGCGCAGTGGCGCAAACCCCGTGCAACTAAATAAGCGGCTTTGTTGTTCTAATACCGCCAACTCATCTAAATCGAGTGCCAGCATATAAAGTCCATAACTAAAATGGTGCGCACTGGGTCGATAGCGGCGGTGACGTACACGGCCTTTGTAAATCGCGCTATGTAGGCTCATAAGCTCACTCCAAAGCGCGCGCATACATCGAGCGCACTTTTTACACCATCTTCATGAAAGCCGTTGTACCAATAAGCACCACAAAAATGGGTATGTTGCTGCCCACAAATCTCATGGCGTCGAGCTTGGGCGGCAATGGCGTCGGCGTTATAGACGGGGTGCGCATAAGTAAAGCGGCGTAATACTTTCTCTTTATCAATGGCATCGCCGCGATTTAAAGTCACGCAAAGGGTTTGGGTAGAGCGAATTCCCTGTAAAATATTCATATTGTAGGTGACCGCCGGTAAGGCGTTTTCACTGCCATCTAGCCAATAGTTCCAGCTCGCCCAAGCCCGCGGTTCAGTGGGTAACAATTGGGTATCGGTATGTAAAACCACCTCATTATCACGATACGTTAACCCGCCCAGCACCTGTTGTTCTTGCTCATTTGCATCGCTCAACATCCGCAACGCCTGATCAGAATGGCAGGCTAAAATCACCTCATCAAAACGCTCGCAGCCGTTAGCCGTAGTCACTGTCACGCTTAATCGCAAGCACAGGCGTATTAAGGCGAATGTCGGTTAATGATGCCGTAAGCGCAGGAATATAACTGCGTGACCCGCCCTCCACCACATACCACTGCGGACGATCAATTAAATTTAATAATCCATGATGGTTAAAAAAGCGCAAAAAGAACGCCAGTGGAAAATCGCGACTATCGGCCAATGATGATGACCAAATAGCGGCCACCATAGGTAAAATATAATGACCAATAAAAAATTCCGAAAAACCGTAGTGACTTAAAAAACGGCCTAGGGTGTCATTCTCGGTAAGCGTTTCTTCTGCCAGCACTTTTTTGCACAATAAATTAAAACGCACAATTTCGGCTAAAAAGCCGTAAAACTGCGGCTTAAATAGATTCGCGCGCTGTGCAAACATTGAGCCTAGGGTATGGCCGTTATACTCCAACCCCGTCTGTGATTGCTGCACACTAAAGCTCATTTCGGTGGGCTTGGCATGAATACCAATACGCGCCAGCAACTGTTGAAAATGCGGGTAAGTACGGTCATTAAATACAATAAATCCCGTATCAACCGCCTGGGTTTTGCCATCAACCTCAACATCCAAAGTGGCGGTGTGTCCCCCTAAATAATCATTGGCTTCAAACAGGGTAATATTATGCTGTTGACTCAAGAGCCAAGCACTGGTTAGCCCAGAAATACCGCTGCCCACAATGGCAATGTGACTCATGGCTGGCTCCTTACTAAACGCTGTGCCAAACGGCGCCATAATCCCTGGGGCAACCACGACAACAAGCGCAATGTGCTTATTAAACCAAACGGAAAACAAATTTCTGATTTGCCTTTGGCGAGTCCTTGGCGAATAGCGGCACTGGCCTTAAGGGCCGTGACTTGCCCGGGCATAGCAAAGTCATTTTTTTGAGTCAGAGGCGTATCGACAAAGCCTGGGCGAATCAGGCTCACCGCAATCTGGTGGGGAACAAGATCGATGGCTAAGGTACGCACTAAGTAATCTAACCCCGCCTTAGAAGCGCCATAAGCTTGGGAGCGCGGCAAGGGTAAGAAGCTTACCGAAGAGCTAACCACTGCGAGCCGACCACCGCGTTTAATGCGCGGCAAGAGTGCCGGCAAACAATTGGCGGTGCCCACTAAGTTGACATTGATGACTCGCGCAAATAATTCAGCATCAAAGTGCAGCGCATCGTCAATATATTCACAGTTACCCGCATTAAGCAGCACCAGATCAAAAGGCGCTAACTCTGCTACTGCCTTGTGGATGGCCGCAGGCTCTTGCATATCAAAAATACAGGGCTCAAAGTTAATACTCGCTAGGGCATGGGCTAATTTATCGGCATCTCGCCCTGCCGCTACCACTTGCCAGCCGTCGGCGGCATAATCTAGTGCAAGTTGCTGGCCTATGCCGGAGCTGGCACCGGTAATTAAAATCCGTTTCATTGGCTTAATCTCCGTTTTAGTATTTTTACCAAGGCACCCAGCACCGGCACCTGTTCATAGATCATGGCGCCAAGATCAAAATAATCGCGATGCACTGTGACTTGTTCAGCAAACTCTAAATAGCTCACCCCAGGAATGCTCACGGTTTTTCCGCCATTTAATTGCGGATGAGCAAAGGTCATGGTCCAGCGAATAAAGGCGGCTGGGGCCTGCTCCATAACCTGAGTTATTTCAAATTGGCACTGAGTGACATTGCTAAATAAACCATCAAAATACTCCACTAATGCCTCAATACCTTGAATTTGATGAGCAGGGTCTTGAAAGTGAATATCGGGGGCATAAATCTCACGCAATACGCTTAAGCGCTCACCAGATAGCTGCTGATATTCGCGACAAAACACCGCTAATGCTGGGCTCATTTCTGGAGTTATGCTCATGAGGACTCCTGATCTTTTAGCGCATCAAACATGGCAATGGCATATTTGCGAGCCCGGTTATGATCAACAATGGGCGCTGGATAGGTGTGCCCCAACTGATGTTGCTCCAACCAGGTTTGTGGTTGATGAATAAACTTTGCAGGCACCTTGGCAAGCTCAGGCAGCCAGTGTCGAATAAAGTCACCTTGTTCATCAAAGCGCTTACTTTGCGTAACCGGATTAAACACCCGAAAATACGGGGCTGCGTCAGCGCCTGTGCCGGCGGCCCACTGCCAACCACCATTATTAGCGGCAAGCTCGGCATCAATGAGACGCGACATAAAATAGTCTTCGCCTTGGCGCCAGCTAAGGTGTAAATCTTTGGTTAAAAAGCTGGCAACTATCATGCGCAAGCGGTTATGCATCCAACCGGTTTCATTTAAGCAACGCATGGCAGCGTCAACAATGGGGTATCCGGTTTGACCGGTACACCAGGCTGCAAAAGACTCAGTGTCTTGGCTCCATTGCAGTGCTTCGGTTTCGGGTTTAAAGGCACGATTCATCGATAAGCGCGAAAAAGCCACCATTAAATGGCGATAAAACTCCCGCCAAATAATTTCATTTAACCACACAAAACCGCGCTCGCCGCGACTGGTAGGCAAGGTACCTAATGCTTGCTCAATGGCTGCTAAGCATTGATTGGGCGAGAGAATACCTAAGGCTAAATAAGGCGATAATTGGCTAGTGCCGGTCACCGCAGGAAAGTCTCGCTGTTCGCCATAATCTAATAAATGATCCTCACAAAATGAGGCCAGTTGCTCGGCTGCCTGCTGCTCGCCCGCCGGCCAGTGTTCACTGCTCACTCGCTCACCACTCAAGTCGCATTGGGTAACAGATAGCGCATCGCCTTGAGCATTGGGGGTGGGTAATAGGCGATATCCGGTGTTGCGTAGTGCTTTCAACCAGGTTTTGGCAAAGGGAGTAAACACCTTATACATATCGCCATTTAGGGTGGTTAGGCTGCCTGGGTTAAACACACAATCACCGTTAAACACCCGAATATCGAGCACCTCTTTTAAGCGCTGCTGCACCGCTTTATCGCGCCGACGTTCATCAACAGCCACTTCTCTATTGGCGTATAAGGCATGATGAGGGTGCTTTGCTAACCAAGAGGCGAGCACTTCAGGCACCCCAGCAAAGGTGGGAGCACTTAACAAGGTAAACGGGATACCTAGGGCGGCCAATTGTTCGCTTAATGCCTGTAAGTGGCGGCTTAAAAAGTCTCTTTGTATTGGCGAGCGGCCATGTAGTTGCCATTGTTTAGGGCAATCAATATAAATGGCGTGTACCTGGGCGCCATTGGCGGCGGCCTCATATAATGCCGGGTTATCGGCGACCCTTAAGTCAGTTCTAAACCAAACTAAATGCTGCATCATGTTCCCTCGCAAGCTCACTGACCGTGCTTGAATATGGACGCGCTAATTGGTGTTGTTGCTGATAAATTCGCCCAAGCTCCCCCACTAAAAAACAGGCCTCTGGCAATACCTTGTTCATGTCAGCGATATCTCGAGCGGTTAGGCCTGCTCCCAATACAATCACTAAGGCATCAAACTTGAGTCGCCCTTCAGCCAGCGGCAAAGTTACAGGGTCAAGCTGTCCTAAATTAATACTGCGACACTCCAGCCCCTGTAGCTCAAATTGCACTAATAGTGCGTCTTGCTCAGCGACTTGCCCCACTCTAGCCACAGCAATCACAGGGCCACTCTTAATGGTGAGTAACTGCTGCAATAATCGCGTTAAAAGAGCACTGGCACATTGTTCAATAAGCTGAGCATCTGGGCGCTGCAATTGGTTTAATGCCAATAACCACGGCTCTATTACCCGACGTAATACCAGCTCTACGGGATAAAGATTAATTAAGTCTTGTAGCTCGGTGGCCAAGCGATTTACATTAAGTTCACAGGCAGAGCGCATTAACATGTCTTGTGCTTGTTGCCAGTTTGAGCCGCTAGCTTGAGGCTCGGGCTGCTCTAATAACCCCTTCACTTGCCCTATGCTGACCCCTTGCTCTAACCAATGCAGAATTTGGCGTAAAGTGGCCACATCTTGCTCGCTGTATAAGCGGTGGCCTTTTTCGGTACGCGCAGGCGTTAATAGGCCATAGCGGCGCTGCCAAGCACGCAAGGTAACAGGGTTAATACCCGTTAATTTGGCCACCTCACGAATTGGGATCGGATACTGAATGGCTGACGTAGAGTGAGAATTAGATGCCATAGCGTAATCGCAATGCCTCCGGATGTGGATTCAAGTAGACCTGCTGTTGCAGATAGTCATTAGGGAATTCATTTAAGTAATGGCGTAGCAGCGTAATGGGCGCTAATAAAGGCAGCATGCCATTTCGATACTGGTCTATGGTGTGAGCAAGCTCTTGGCGCTGGCGAGAGTGAAGGTCACGCTTAAAGTAACCTTGTAAATGTTGCAACACATTGGTGTGCTCTTTGCGGGTCACCGGCTTTGCTAAAGCGCTCATTAATCCGGCAATATAGGCGTCGGCTTTTGCTTCTACCTCTGATGATAAGTCAGCCAATAACTTACCCAGTGCTTGGTAGCTTTCTCTGTGGTGCGCCATTAGCAGATATTTATAACGACTATGAAAAGCAATTAAGCCGGCACGGGTTAAGCCCTCGTGACACAAGCACTGCCAGTCGTGAAGCGCAAAAATACGGGTCACAAAGTTTTCGCGCAATATGTCATCATTCAGCCGACCATCTTCCTCTAAAGGCAATAATGGCAGAGCTTTCATCAGCTCGGCGGTATAAATACCCACTCCCACTTTGGCATTACCCTTACCGCTTTCGTGATACACCCGCACCCGCTCCATGCCGCAACTGGGAGATTTGGCGCACAACACATAACCACTTAAGCCTGAAAACTGCGCCGACATTTTTTTGCCATAATCACGCAGTGCCTCGGTAACATCTTGCCCCTTGGCCGTTTGCGCAATCACTTGCTCGCCGTTTTCTCCTTGGCCAATTAAGCGAATGCTCGGGCGGGGCGTGCCTAAGCCTATGGCCATTTCTGGGCAAAAAGGCACTAGTTCAACATGCTTTGCCAGTTGATTAGTACAAAAGTCGGAACGTTTATGGCCGCCATCAAAGCGCACTTTTTGCCCGATCAAACAACCACTAATACCGACACGAATCACCTTAGGATCAAACTTGTACATGACCTATCCTTTTGTACAGCTAATGAATGCAATTTAGCCTAAGTTGTACATTTAGGTCAAGCTTGTACAACAGGAAATTATAAATAATATCAATCTGAGCAATAAACGGCTCTTTAGCTTCGCTGTACAGGGCGACTTAACCGACACTAACATCACGCTTTAAATCAGCTCACATCTTGACTTAGATTGATATAACAATGGGGGGATAGCTTGGGAGGCTGGGGCAGAAAAAAGACAAGCGGTTTTCGCAGAAAAATAGACGGTAAAGGGCTTACCGTCTATTTAATTAGCTGTGGTCAGCGAGTGTAAGCTCGCTTAAGGCTTAAAAAGTATAGCTGGCAAAGGCGTTAAAGCTGCGACCCGCGCCGCGCATTTCTTCTTTGCTTTGGCGATAATCTTTATCAAGTAAGTTATTTAACTCAATACCAAACCGTAAATTATCTAAGTGAGTAATGTTATAACGCGCATTAAATACCCCATAACCGGCGCTGTAGAGATCTCCTCTGCGAGCGTCCGTAATGTCTTTGGCTTTGGTCGCGGCTTGTACATAAAAGTCGACCTCACCTTGCCAGTCACTGATATTATGGCGCTGTTTAACACCAAACTGACCAAACACACTGGGGGTGCCGCTGTCATAGGTAGTGTAATCTGCGGTTTTTAACTCACGACGCATTAGGGTACCAGTGACATAAGGCGTTAGGTTGA
>NZ_JBQDEX010000005.1:0-8258 GCF_052084945.1 Oceanisphaera sp. | reverse complement strand
GCGGTTTTTAACTCACGACGCATTAGGGTACCAGTGACATAAGGCGTTAGGTTGAGATCAACCAGCTCTTTTTCTAACTGTAACTCCAAGCCAAAGCTGTTGGCTTGATCTAGGTTTTGGTTTATTTCTAGTCTAGGTTGAGCTGGATCAACAGGCTCTTTCTTCACAGACTTAATATAGTTTTTTGCGCGGCTGTAAAAGAGATTAGCATCTAACATCCAACCCTCGTCTTGAAAACGGGCACCGGTTTCATAAGTGGTAGAGGTTTCAGGCTTTAAGTTTGGGTTACCCACAACTTGAGTCCCCCCCGAGATAGTGGTTTGAAATAGCTGCCCCAAAGTAGGGTACACATAACCTTGAGAGACATTGGTGCGCAACACCCACTCATCTGAAGGCTGCCACACTAGGCTTGCCGCCCCTACGGTATGGCTATCTGAGTTTTCAGCTAAAGAATTCGATGCACCGTTAGTCAAAGACTTATCCTGTTTAGCTTCTACACGATAGTGTCGTGCCCCTAGGGTTGCCGTAATATCTTCATGTAAGGGAATAGCATGTTGGATAAAAGCCGACCGTGTGGTGATGCTAGCTTTATCAACATCATTTTGAGGACCACCTGGGGTCAGTGAGTTTTTATCACTATCTAGCTTATCTTGTTCGTATTCTAAGCCGACAACCGTATCTTGACCGTTAATTAACTCCAACTCCGCTAAGGTATTAATACCACGGGTGCGCTGCTGATCATCAGAAGTCGCAATAATATTAACCCCAGGTGCAAAAGTAATATTATTATATAGCTTCCTATCTACATCCTGCTGAAACACGTCAATTTTTAACTTTTTCACCTGTTCAGTGAGATCATCGCCTTGATAAAAAAGCGCATATTTAGTCAGCTCTCGCTTCGGCAAGTCGATATCAATGTCTAAATCATAATCTTCAGTATAGGGCTTGGCCGCCACATCATATTGCATGGCTTTAACAGCAAAGCTGTGTTTGCCTTGGCTATAACCTAAATGCGCTGAGTAGCTTTTATCATCACTATTACTGGGTTTTAAACGCTGGTTCGCGGTTTGTCTATCACCTAGCTCTGAGCGAGAAAAGCCCAGTCGATAATCAAAGCCATTTTGACTACCAGCAAGGCTGCTGGAAGTTCGATACCCGCGTGTGGCCGAAAAGTAGCCGGCACTGGTGGTCACTTCAAGTGGCGAGCCTGCGCCTTTTTTCGTGATAATATTCACCACACCACCAATGGCACGGCTGCCCGACACCACAGAAGAAGAGCCGCGCAATACTTCTATGCGCTCTATACTGGCAGGGTCGATTAACAATGGCTGACCATAACCGCTGTGATCAGATAGCTTTTGACCATCAATGGTAATGGCGACTCGGTTAGAACCTTCACCCCGAATAGAGATGCGCTCAACGCCCTCTTCTATTATTTGCACCCCCGGCACTTTGCGCAGGTAACTGGCCACAGACTGCGGCGCAATATTTTTGATTTCTTCTTGTCCTACCACACTCACAGAAGCTGGGTTAACAAACACTTCAGACTCTTTAGCGCTACCGAGCACAGTAATCTGCTCAAATTGATACACGCCAGACGCTTTATCTTGTGCAGCATTTGCACTAAAAGCGACACTTCCTAATAAAGACAACATCAATAACTGAGCAGTACTGTACTTGTTCACTATTTATCTCTCGCATTAAGCTATTCAAATAGGTAAATGATATTGAATACCATTACCAATATCAACTAAGTTACTCTCATTCGCCCTTTTGATTGTGCTAAAGCGGCAAAATAACGTATTTACATGTAAAAATGATGCGATTGTCTGTTTAATCCTAGTTATTTCAGTAAACATAATCGCTGTCGCGTTAGCTAAGCTTGCTGCCATGTTTCTATAAAACGGTGATAGCAAGTTACTACCATATCGGCATCTTGTGCGTAATCAGGGGCATTGTCAGGAAAATACAGCGCGCAGCGGCTACCGGCATTTTGCGCGGTTTGTAAGTCAAATAAATAGTCACCTATATATAAGATGTCTTGCGGTGCTAGCTGCCACTGCTGGCAAATCAGCTGAATTCCCTCGGGGTGAGGTTTAGGCTCAGCGTCATGGCGCGTTAACACCAAATCAATATCAATGCCTAGCTTATTAATGGTCATGGTTGCCGCATCAGGAATATTGCGCGTTAAAATAGCCAACGGCAGTGACTTAGCGCGTAGATATGCTATCAGCTCTTTGGCTCCCTCTACCCAAGTAGAAGCCTGCGAGCTACGCATTTCATAATCATGAATAAGAGCCAGCGCTTGACTGCGTGCTCGCTCGTCACTGAGGCTGTCTACATGAGCTAAAACGTCCATACCTGCCGCAATACCCAGCTCTGATCGCAAGCCGGCAAAGTCAGGGTTGGAGTGCGCTAAAGTACCATCTAGGTCAAAAATAACCCCACGAATATTATTAAATTCAAAGTCACTACGTTGAGTCATCACAGCTGTTCCATCATCCACAAAGTAGCTTCAGTCTAACCTGTTCACTGCACAATCAACATCTAATAAATGAGTTTAGCGACAGCTAATAAAGCCTCTATATATTAAATATGGCGTGGTATTTATAAACAGTAAAATATAAATACTGATGGAATTCGGCTGTTCAACTGCATTTTTGGCACTTTTAGCGTCTATTAAAAACTTTATTGTGCATTTTACACTCACATTATTATTTATAGGCTTATGCTTTATTTTTTGAGGGCTGGCAAGTCTGCTATAAGTCTTCTATCATCATGGCTTATCTAATGATTTCAATATATTAGATTAGCTTAATACATGTCATGGAGGAATATCATGCAACCCAGTCACCTCTACAAATACATACGCGGTGCGAGCTTTACAGTATTAGGATTAATGCTGATCGCTGTACTTTATTCGTTTGTAATGATCATTATGCATTGGACAGGGATTAACGTCTAAGGTGAGGCGCCATTATGAATAATAGACAAGCTCGGCTGTTTGCTATTGGCTCTACCGCTTTTGCGGCTATTTTATTTTTAGGGATGACGCTGGATAGCCACCGGCAATTTCCCACGCTCACGAATGCCGAAAACATCACCGAAGAAGTGATCCACGGTAAAGATGTCTGGCATAAATATAACTGTATTAACTGTCATACCTTATTTGGTGAAGGGGCGTATTACGCACCCGATTTAACCAAAATAACGAAGCACAGAGGGGAGGCTTATTTACACGCCTATATGCGAGATCCCTCTAAGTTTTATGATGAAAATAAACACAGGCGCTTAATGCCCAAGCAGGATTTAAGCGAAAAAGAAATTGTTGATTTAGTTACCTTTCTTGACTGGGTCAGTAATGTCGATAACCAGGGCTGGCCTCCACGCCCCATTTTAGTCACAGGGGGAATAAGTGCCGCTGCCACCCCTATTGGCGGTAATAGCGCCAGCGACACTTACGCTAATAATGCATCAGACACTGATCCCATCGCCCTTGGTGAGCGTTTATTTTCTAGTGCCGTGCCCACCTGCATGGCTTGCCACTCGCTCACCCCAGGTGCAGACGGGGCGGGCCCAAGCTTAGCCGGTATTGTTACTCGCACCCAAGCCCTACTAGAAAGTGATGGTTATCAAGGCGCAGCGACAGACGTAAACGCTTATTTACATGAATCAATAGTGCAGCCTTCTGCGCATATAGTACCAGGCGATATGTATTCAGCGGCGGGCACCTCATTTATGCCCACCGGCTACGCCGACAGCCTAACTGACGAACAAGTTGATCAGTTAGTGGCGTTTCTCGCCACCTTAAAATAACGGATAACGGCTGCCGCCATCGTGCGGCAACGTAGAAAAGGAGAATGACAATGCGCTATAAGTCCCAGACTGTCGCCTATTGGTACTTTGCCGTAGCCATGGTGCTATTCGGCTTACAATTAGTCTTTGGTTTGTTATCCGCTGCCAAATATCTAGGCCCAGATCCCCTACTCAATATACTGCCCTTTGATGTGACCAAGGTTATTCATACCAATCTCTTGATTGTATGGGTATTAACTGGCTTTATGGGGGCTACTTATTGGCTAGTGCCTGATGAATCTCGCACCGAATTACACAGCGTTAAGTTAGCTTATGTACAGCTAATATTATGGACACTCATGGGTGTGGCCACTGTGGTGGGATATTTATTCCGTTATGGCACCGGCAATAAACTGCTCGAGCAACCCTTGCCCAGCAAGTTAGTTATTGTGCTCTGCATGCTGATTTTCTTATATAACATAGGCATGACCATCAAAAAGTCGGGGCGCTTTACCACCACAGAGGGGGTATTAGTACTTGGCTTAGTCAGTACGGCTGTGTTGTTCTTTCCGGCACTGTTGGAGTACGAAAACTATACCGTTTCTATCTTCTACCGCTGGTGGACCATTCACCTTTGGGTAGAAGGCGTGTGGATGATGATCATGGGCAGTTTTTTAGCCTATTTATTAATTCGATTATCCGGTGCCGACCGTGAAGTAATGGAAAAATGGTTATACGTGATTGTGGGCTTGGTGTTTTTAGCCGGGATCATCGGCACCGCACACCATTATTACTGGGTGGGTGTCCCCTACTACTGGTTGCCTATTGGTGGCTTCTTTAGTGCACTAGAGCCACTGGCTATTGTGGGTATGGCTATGTATGCCTACGGAGCTATGCGTCGTTCAGGTCTTTCACACCCAAATAATCTCGCGCTACATTGGACCTTAGGCAGTGCTATTTTCACCCTGTTTGGTGCCGGTTTGCTGGGCTTAGCCCACACCTGGCCCAGTGTAAACCAATGGACCCATGGCACCCTCATTACCGCCATGCACGGCCATGCCGCCTTTTATGGGGCTTATGCCATGATAGTACTGGCGGTAATTAGCTACGCCATGCCGTCATTAACCGAAGAGCGAGAAGGGCAAAATAAAGCCATTGGCTACTGGGCTTTTTGGCTACAACTTGCCGGCATGTTTGGCATGACCATCTCTTTTGCGACCGCCGGCATTGGCCAAGTGTACCTTGAGCGTATTATGGGCATGGGCTATTTGGATGCTCAGTTAAAAATTCAAGTGCATTTCATTATGTTAATCGCCTCAGCCTCTATTTTCTCGCTAGGGGTTGGGTTATTTATATACGACTTCTTCAGTCGTCGCCCACGGGTGACAGTTACCGAAGCTGAGCATAAGCCATAATATGACGATTAACCTAGATCTTAACCAATCGGATACCAAGGCGGCTGAGCCTTGGTATCAGCCGTCTGGCAATGAAATATCGCTATTTGAGCAATGCCATCAACACCAATTAGCCGTGATGTTAAAAGGCCCTACGGGCTGTGGTAAAACACGCTTTGTAGAGCACATGGCATGGCGTTTACAACGCCCCTTAATCACCATTGCCTGTCACGACGACTTGGCGGCCAGTGATTTAATTGGCCGCTACCTTATTCAACATAATGGCACCGTCTGGCAAGACGGTCCTTTAACACGAGCCGTACGCGAAGGGGCAATTTGCTATTTAGATGAAGTGGTAGAAGCCCGCCAAGATACCGTAGTGGTATTACATGCGCTTACCGATCATAGGCGTATTTTACCTATCGATAAAACCGGTGAGCATGTACAAGCCGCACCCGGCTTTCAATTAGTGGTGTCTTATAACCCCGGTTATCAGCGCATGCTTAAAGATCTCAAACCCAGTACCCGCCAGCGCTTTGTGGCCATGGATTTAGATTTTCCTGCCGCCGAGCACGAAGTGACTATAGTAGGTCACGAAAGCGGCGTCGATCATGCCACTGCAACCGGCTTAGTCGCACTTGCAGAGCGCATTCGCCAACTCAGAGATCGTGGCTTAGCCGAAGTGCCCAGCACTCGATTGCTGATTGCTGCGGCTACGTTATCACGCTCTGGTATCAGTTTGCGCGAGGCTTGCTATGCGGCCATTGTCTCTCCGTTATCTGATGAGCCATCTATGATCGCGGCGTTGCGCGATTTAGTAGATAGCTCTTTTATTTAATATGGCAGAACCCGAAGATCTTCTCAGTGACGCGGCCCGTCACGCCACCATTTACACCCGCAGAATGTGGCGGCGCTATCGCCCTTTGCCGGTAGGGCCACCCACTGCATTATTAGCCGACATTGCTCCCAGATTAGATTTAACAATTACCGCTATTACTGGGCACAGCTTTACCTTGCGCAGTGCACAGCACCCAGCACACCCTACTTTTTTGTCACGTTTATTTGGGGGTGTTCAAGCCCCTTGGTTACAACAAGCCGTACCTGCAACCAATGACCAGTGTTTGTGGTTACCTCCAAACTCACACATCACCAATATCAATCAAGGCAACAGTCTCTACCGCGCCATGGCATTGCAACAAGCATTACGTGCCACGCGGCGCAGCGCTACATTAATGCCAGCTCAGGGGTCAGCCTTACAATTAGATGTGTATTTATTGCTTGAAGCTTGGGCGGTAGATGTTGAATTAGTGCAGCAGCTACCCGGCATGCAAGACGTCTTGTTAAGCTTGCGCAAGCACGCACTGGCACACCGCCCACCATTAACACAGTTTTCTAAAGCACGCCGTCCATTAGAGCTGTGGTTACGCCACCTTCTCTCGTGCCCTATTACTGATACCAGCGTGCCTTACAGCCTCAACCCTGAGCAGTCTTATTCACAAGCCTGCCAACTCATTGAAGATCTAACGCTAGTACCCAGCCTGACTTTAAGTACGAAAGAAGAGCTAAAACTCTTAGGCCCAGCCCCCTTGCTCAAAGATTGGTGGACGGGCGAATTGCGCTCACCCGCTGTGGTAGCAGCATCCACTCTTAATAACACTGATGCTCAACAAACAACAGATGACGACAGTACACCGCGCAGCAGTCATTTGCCCCGCAGGCCCGAGGTACGAGAAGCACAAACCGACGAAGACGACCATCAAAGTGACGAGGGAATATTGATGGTGCAGCTAGATGAGCCTCACCAACAAGCCGAAGATCCCTTTGGTTTAAATCGCCCAACCGATCAAGATGAAGACACCAGTGCCGATGATTTTGGCGATATGCTCTCTGATCTACCAGAAGCACGTTTGGTCTCAAGCCCGGGTAAACCCAAAGAAGTGCTGATTGCAGACGACCCACCCGACACCAATACCGCGATGCAACTTAAGCGAGCCATACGTGAAGGGCGTGGGATTCGTTATCCAGAGTGGGATTTTCGGGCTCAAGCCTATCGAGATCCCGGTGCCACCTTGCATGTTTTACCCAACTTGTTGGGTACTCAAACTTGGGTCGATGACACCAAACAACAACATCAATCTTTACTCAATCAAATTCGTCGTCATTTTGAAATGCTCAGCGCCAAACGGGTCACAAGGCGCAAACAATTAGACGGTGATGATATTGACCTTAATGCGTGGATAGACAGCTACGCCGATTATTGTGCTGGCGGTACCCTGTCAGATACCTTATATCAAACGCGGCGCAGTGCAGAGCGTGACTTAGCCATTACTTTAGTGATTGATATTAGTGGCTCAACCGACAGCTGGGTGAGTGAAAATAAACGCATTATAGATGTAGAACGCGAAGCGCTATTATTGGTGTGCATAGCATTACAAAGTATGGGAGAGCCCTACAGCGTGCAGGCCTTTTCTGGTGAAGGCCCCCAAGCGGTAATGATACGAGAAATAAAAGGTTTTAATGAAACCTTTAATAATGACATAGCGCTGCGCATTAGTGCGTTAGAGCCAGAGCGTTACACCCGAGCCGGTGCCGCGCTACGCCACGCCACCCAGTCATTAATGCAACAAGCGGCCAGCCATCGACTGTTAGTGTTGTTATCCGATGGCAAACCCAACGATAAAGATGATTACGAAGGCCAATACGGTGTAGAAGACATGCGCCAAGCCGTTATTGAGGCGACCCAGCAAGGCATTTCTTCTTTTTGTTTAACCATAGACCGCCAAGCCCCTAGCTACCTCCCCCGCATTTTTGGTGCCCACCACTACGCCCTACTCCCCAAGCCCGAAAGCCTACCCACCGCCCTACTCGATTGGCTAAAACGCTTAGTAGTACATTAATACCAACCTAAGCGATATACGCAGGATGTTGCTACGCAACATTGCGAAGCTGAAGCATCGCCTACAGCAGTTGCCTACAGGGTGCAATATATAATACCAAACACACTAAATAATCGTTCTATTTAAATACAGTATGAAAGAGGAAACAGAGTCACCTCCCTCGACACGCCAT
>NZ_JBQDEX010000004.1:28364-43682 GCF_052084945.1 Oceanisphaera sp. | reverse complement strand
TTTTCGGCATCTACAGAAGATAAAGCTGACCACTTACTTAATCCGATTGGTATGAGCCATAAAAGCTGATAAATGATAATACAATGTGTAAAGGGTAAAATAAGCCAAGTATACCCACTCATAACTCAAGATCCGTGGTGAAACTGTGTCACGCTTTTTAGCACTTAAGTGCAGACTCAAGGTCACCTTTACTCCTTTATTTTGTAATGATACAACTCAATTATGCTGACCTTACTCGATCATAATCTTTGGTTTCCACCGCCATCTGGTGCACTACAAGACCCAGAAGGGTTATTGGCCGTGGGAGGAGATTTAAGCCCACAGCGATTATTATTGGCTTATCAAATGGGAATATTTCCGTGGTTTGAGCAAGAGCAGCCCATACTCTGGTGGTCACCTAATCCACGAGCTGTCATTGCCCCAGATCAGTTACACATCAGCCGCAGTCTGGCTAAGTTAGTGCGGCGCCACCGTTATAAACTGACCCTTAATACCGCCTTTGAGCAGGTGATTCATGCTTGTCGCTCGTTAAGAGAACACCAAGAAGGCACCTGGATTACCGCAGAAATTGAGCAAGCATATTGTCAGTTGCACCAACAAGGTCATGCCCACTCAGTGGAGGTCTGGCAAGAGGATCGCTTGGTGGCGGGATTATATGGCATTAACTTGGGCACAATTTTTTGTGGCGAGTCTATGTTTCACTTAGTGGATAACGGCTCTAAACTTGCCATGCTTGGCTTATGTCAACATTTTCAACGCTATGGTGGCAAGCTTATCGACTGCCAACTGCCGAACCCTCACTTAATGAGCTTAGGCGTTACCACATGGCCTCGTACCCGCTTTCTGCACACCCTAAAACAACGCCAACAAGAACAGCTTATGCAGGGGTGTTGGCAATCAGGTGAGTTAATATTATGCGAGAAGTAAACCTTAAAGTGGGCCTAACGCCACAACACTCCTGCAGTTACTTGCCCGGACAGCAAGAGCAATTATTAGTGCTGCTCGATAAAGACAGGCTTACCCCACAAGGATATGAAGAGCTATTAAGTGCCGGTTTTCGCCGTAGTGGTTCAGATATTTATCGCCCACACTGCCAGGGGTGTAGCGCGTGCCAGTCACTGCGAGTTGATGTGGCCGCTTTTAGTCCTAGTCGCAGCCAAAAACGTATCTTGCGCCTTAATCGAGATATAAGCATCACACAAAGTTATCAAAAAAAGCCCGCCTATTTTGAGCTATACCAGCGCTATATTAATCAACGCCATCAAGATGGCAGCATGTATCCGGCTAACCGTGATCAATATGATCATTTTTTAACTTGCCCTTGGTTACCCACTCTCTTTATTGAGTTTTGGCTAGCGCACCAACTGATTGCAGTCGCAGTCACCGATGCGCTTGAGCATGCATTTAGTGCTATGTATACCTTCTATGCACCTGAACTGGCACATCGCTCGTTAGGGACTTTTGCAGTTCTTAGCCAAGTGATCATGGCCAAAGAACAAAACAAAAAATGGCTTTACCTAGGATATCAGGTAGATGATTGTCAAAAAATGAACTATAAACAACACTTCCGCCCTCACCAACGATTTATCGCTAAGCATTGGCGATGAAAAACTGGGCAAAACTTTACACTTAGGGCGAAATACGGCATGATCGCAGCCGCTTTTATTGCCTGCGCTAACAAGAGGACTCAATGGCTAAAGAAGACAATATTGAAATGCAAGGGACCATTTTGGATACCCTTCCGAACACCATGTTCCGCGTTGAACTAGAAAATGGCCACGTGGTAACGGCTCACATCTCTGGAAAAATGCGTAAAAACTACATTCGCATCCTTACCGGCGACAAGGTCACAGTTCAACTGACCCCTTACGATTTATCAAAAGGTCGCATCGTCTTCCGCGCGCGGTAATACGCTCGCCAGTCACCCAGCAAAAAAGCAGCAATTGCAACAGCCATTGCTCTTTTTTGCTGGGTGCTTTACGTTAAAATAAAGATAAAAAACGCTAATACCAAATACGCTAAATAATTATTCTATCAAGCAAAAGCAGAGTCAGCTCCCACAACACGCCATCAACCCATCCATGGGGCTCAGGAAATGCCCCTTGGCATTGTCACTGTCTTGGTGTAAGCACAAAATTGAAAGCCCGAAATGGGCATCAATAAAAATGCCCGGCTTTCTATTGAAAGCCGGGCAAATATTTATCAACGACTAAAAAAGTGTTTAGCACTCTGTTAATGAGCTAAAGAGGCTTCCGACTGATAATCAAAATGCAGCTTGTTATCTTTAAGTGTAACTTTAACTGTTCCGCCACTTACCAACTCGCCAAATAGCAATTCGTTGGCCAGCGGCTTTTTCAGTTGCTCTTGGATCACCCGCCCCATAGGACGCGCCCCCATCGACTTCTCGTAGCCTTGTTCAGCTAACCAATGACGAGCCGGCTCACTCACCTCCATTGATACGCCTTTAGCATCTAACTGCGCTTGTAATTCGACAATAAACTTATCTACTACGCGGTGGATAACGTCCATGTCTAAGTTATTAAACCAAATAATATGGTCTAAGCGGTTACGAAACTCAGGTGAGAAGGTCCGATTAATTTCAACCATGGCGTCTGGGCTATGATCTTGTTGCTGGAAACCAATCGACTGGCGTACCGTTTCTTGCACCCCAGCATTAGTGGTCATCACTAAAATGATATTGCGAAAATCCGCCTTACGCCCGTTATTGTCAGTGAGAGTGCCGTTATCCATCACCTGTAATAATAAGTTAAATACATCGGGGTGGGCTTTTTCTATTTCATCCAGCAATACCACCGCATGAGGCTGCTTAATTACAGCGTCGGTGAGTAAACCTCCTTGGTCAAACCCCACATACCCCGGTGGAGCCCCAATAAGGCGCGACACCGTATGTGACTCCATATACTCAGACATATCAAAGCGCACGAGTTTAATGCCTAGCACGCGCGCGAGCTGCTGTGTTACTTCCGTTTTACCCACGCCGGTGGGGCCGGCAAATAAGAAAGAGCCAATGGGGCGATTTTCACTTCCTAAACCAGAACGGCTTAATCTAATCGAGTCGGTCAGCACTTCTATTGATTTGTCTTGACCAAACACCACCATTTTCAGTTTAGATTCCATGGTTTTTAGCGCATCTTTATCAGAGCTAGAAACCGATTTTTCAGGAATACGCGCAATTTTAGCGATAATAGCTTCAATATCGCCAACCCCAATGGTTTTTTTACGTTTAGACGGCGGCATCATACGAATTTTAGCCCCCGCCTCATCAATCACATCAATGGCTTTATCCGGCAACTGACGGTCATTAATGTATTTAGCAGATAACTCAGCGGCTGCTTTAATGGCAGGTGAGGTATAGCGTACATCGTGATGGGCCTCATACCGGCTTTTTAAACCCATTAATATTTTGGTGGTGTCCGCCACGGAGGGCTCAGCAATATCGATTTTTTGAAAGCGTCGAGCGAGGGCACGATCTTTCTCAAAAATCTGACTGTATTCTTGATAAGTTGTTGAACCAGCACAGCGAATTTGCCCACTAGACAGCATTGGTTTAAGCAGGTTAGCGGCATCTAGCTGACCGCCAGAGGCGGCGCCAGCACCAATAATGGTGTGTATCTCATCAATAAATAATATGGCGCCCTTTTGCTTTTCAAATTGTTTTAGCAAGGCTTTAAAGCGCTTTTCAAAATCTCCTCGATATTTAGTACCCGCCAGTAAGGCCCCCATATCAAGAGAATAAATCACATTATCGACCATAATCTCAGGAACATCACCGTGTACAATGCGATAAGCCAGCCCTTCAGCAATGGCAGTTTTCCCCACCCCAGCTTCCCCAACCAGCAAGGGGTTGTTTTTACGGCGACGACACAACACCTGAATAGCGCGGTTAACTTCATGCTCTCGCCCAATCAGCGGATCAATTCGACCTTCTTTAACTGCTTGATTAAGATTAATTACAAAACCTTCTGCTTGGCTATTGAGCGTATCATCATTGCTGTCTTCTTGTTGTATATCAGATGCGTCTTCTTGCTCTGAGTCTTTACGTACACCATGAGACAAAAAGTTCACGACATCTAAGCGACTAATTTGAATTTTCTTCAATAGATAAGCGGCTTGCGACTCTTGCTCGCTAAAGATGGCCACTAATACATTAGCGCCAGTCACTTGTGCATTACCAGAAGACTGCACATGAAATACCGCACGCTGCAGCACTCGCTGAAACCCCAAGGTCGGCTGTGTTTCCGCCTCTTCATCCTCTGCGGGCAGCAGTGGTGTAGTCTGTTCAATAAACAGCTTAATTTCTTTACTTAACTGCTCAAGATCTCCCCCACAGGCAACCAGTGCTTCTGTGGCGGCTGGGTTATTCAACAACGCGAGTAGCAGGTGCTCCACCGTCATGAACTCGTGGCGAGCACGGCGGGCTTCATTAAACGCCTCGTTTAGCGTGCTCTCAAGATCTTTGTTCAACATAGGCACCTCCCCTAAAAACTTCGGTGTCCCGTTGCGGCGGGTCTTAACTTAAGCTTGCTCCATACTGCATAATAGCGGATGCTCATGCAGCCGAGCATAGTTATTTACTTGTGCCACCTTGGTTTCTGCAATTTCCGCAGTAAACAGGCCACACACTCCTTTACCTTCATAATGCACTGCCATCATCACCTGTGATGCTTTGTCCTCATCCATAGAAAAGAATTTTTGTAGTACCTCCACCACAAAATCCATGGGGGTATAATCATCGTTATTTAAGATAACCTTGTACATAGGAGGCGGTTGCAGCGCAATTTTTTCCACCTCTTTTAACTGGTCACCATCAATGTAGTGTTCTTGGTTACTCATACATCTACTCTAAGTCACTGTTCCTGATCTCGCTACAGCCGGCCGTCTCTTTTTCGACTTATGTGCGTTGCATCTAGCAAAGCGGCAGCGTTCGTCCTTTGTTCGTACTCAGGATATCAGTATAGCGCTAATCTGTCCTTACCTTCACACTACCTCTTACAGCACAACTGTCAACATGCAAATGTGCACCTATGTAATGCAAAAACAAAGACTTGACTCGTCCTTTGGTTTAATTAAAGTAAGAGGTTATATTAACAATAGTCAGTCTAGCTATTTATTTTTATATAAAGTAAGTCGCGATGAAAAAGGACTATTTAAGGTATTCGACGATAAGGGATAAGTAAGAGATGATAACCGGTACGGTGAAGTGGTTTAATAATGCTAAGGGATTTGGCTTTATCTGCCCACAAGAAGGGGGAGATGATGTGTTTGCCCATTTTTCTACCATTGAAATGGACGGATATAAAACCCTAAAAGCGGGCCAGTTAGTACATTATAAAATAGAAGCAGGTCCTAAAGGTCACCACGCTATTAGCATTAGTCCAATCGCGGAATAAGCAGCAATTTTAAAGGCGCAATAGCGCCTTTATGCTGTTAACCACCAATATACCCCATAACCCAGCACAGCCAACAATAATATCCCCCCGCCTAATGGCTTACTGTGGCGTTTAAATAATAACCTTGCCTGCGCACCAAATAATACTACCAAAAGTGCTAAGCCCAAATAACGAATACCACGTGCAATTGTGGCCGCTAATATATAAAGAGCAATGGGGTACTGAGTAGCTCCGGCAGCAAGCATGGCAACTTGAAATGGCACCGGCGTTATCCCCACCACTAATATCGCCATAAACCCCTGTTCGCTCAGTGTGATCTTAAACTCAGCAAAGGCTTGCTCTGCCTCCAAAGTTGCTAGCAATCTCTGCCCAACACTCTCAAATAACCAACCACCAACACCATAACCGACTAAAGCGCCACATAAGCATCCAGCTAAAGCAACCGATGCAAGTAACCAACGGCGTTTAGGCTGTAATAGTAACAACGGAATTAATATGAGTTCTAATGGGATCGGTACTACCATGGCCTCTAAAAAAGAAGCTATAAACAAGGTCGGTACCAAGTATCCCGAATCCATCGCCCGTAATACCCAAGGTGGCAGAGTGCGGCGCTCTTGTTCTCTATCTGACATCATTCCCCCCATAAATAAAGCGCCATTATCATCATATCAAACAATACAAACTGAGCAGTCCTCTTCATTTACCTACCCAAATAGTGCGGTTATGCTAACGTAGTGTCTAGTTTAAATAAGTAGGATATTGAGTCTATGCATGCCAGCTTGCTTACCCCCGCCCAGTTTGATCCCGCCGACCTGACCTTACCTCAATGCAAAGAAATACTGGCGCGTTTGCAACAGTGGCTAGAGCAGCGCTTTAAGGCAGGCGATGACATTATGGAGCTGGTTGTTATCCGCTCACAGCACATGGATCAGCTACTAACCGGGCTATGGCAACACTTTGGGTTAGCACAAGATCCTCAGTTAGCATTGGTCGCCGTCGGAGGTTATGGCCGTGGTGAGCTACACCCCTACTCAGATATAGATTTGTTAATTTTATATAATGGCTGTCACCACAGCGCTATTAATGAACGTATTAGCGCCTTTATTACCCAACTCTGGGATTTACGATTAGAAGTAGGCCACAGTGTACGCTCAGTTGATGAGTGCATCGCACAAGGCCAGCATGACCTTACTATTGCCACCAACTTAATTGAAGCTCGACTGATCACTGGCTGTTATCAGACCTTTGCCGCACTGACACAGGCCACCGAACCCGATACTTTTTGGCCCAGCCAAGCTTTTTTTGAAGCAAAACGAAACGAGCAAAAACAGCGTCATCAACAGTACCAAGATACCAGCTACAAGCTTGAGCCAGATATTAAAAATAGTCCTGGTGGCTTAAGAGACATTCAAACCATCAGCTGGGTTACGCGTCGCCATTTTGGCGCCACCACCTTGCATGAAATGGTCAGTCACGATTTTTTAAGCCAAGAGGAATACTTAGAACTACTGGACTGCCAAAATTTTTTATGGAAACTGCGCTTTGCCCTACACATGGCGATTCATAAGCCAGATAATCGTTTGCTGTTCGACCGCCAACGGGCCGTTGCTACCGCATTAGGCTTTGCCGGTGAAGGTAACGAGCCCATAGAGCAAATGATGAAACGGTTTTACCAAACCGTGCGCCGGGTAGCCGAGCTCAACGAAATGCTATTGCAACTATTCGACGAAGCTATTTTGGGACACATCGCCATGGATGTAACCACACTAACCCCCGAGTTTAGGCTGCGTGGCACTTTAATTGACGCTATTAAGCCGGAACTTTTTGTTGAGCAGCCCGCCGCTATTTTACGCCTGTTTTATCAAATTGCGCTGCACCCTCATATTAGTGGTATTTATTCTAGCACCCTGCGTGAACTGCGTGACGCACGCCGCTTATTGCCCGTTTTTTTATGTGAACGAGCTGACTGTAGACAGGTGTTTATGATGCTAATGCGCCATCACCACGGCTGTGGATTGGCTCTCACCTTAATGCATCGCTACGGTATTATTGCCGCCTATCTACCGCAGTGGAATAAAATTGTTGGGCAAATGCAGTTTGATATGTTTCACGCCTATCCGGTAGATGAACATACCCACCGCGTCTTAAAAAATATTTATCGCTTTCATCAACTTGAAGCACAACGTAACCACCCATTATGCTTTGATATTTGTAGCCGAATACGTAAACCCGAAATATTAACCATTGCCGCCCTATTTCATGACATCGCCAAGGGCCGAGGGGGAGATCACTCCGAGTTAGGTGCTGATGATGCCTTGGCATTTTGTGAGTTACACCAGCTTGACAGATCTGATGCACGCTTAGTGTCTTGGCTGGTACGCCAGCACTTACTTATGTCTGTCACCGCACAAAGGCGCGATATTTATGATCCAGATGTGATCAGTGAATTTGCGTCCCTGGTGCGAGATGAATCACGCCTTGATTTACTCTACACCCTCACTGTGGCCGATATTTGCGCGACCAACGATAATCTGTGGAATGACTGGAAAGGCAGCTTATTGCGCGAGCTATATTTTTCTACCCAAAAAGCACTGCGCCGCGGGCTAGAGAACCCACCCGATTTGCGCTTGCGGGTACGAGAAAATCAGCGCCAAGCACGGCAAATATTAACCCGTCTCGACACCACAGATGAGCAAATAAAATCATTATGGTCACGCTTTACCGCCGACTATTTTTTGCGCCATACCCCAGAGCAGATTGCCTGGCACAGCCGCCATATTATTGCTCATCACCATAGCAGTCATCCTTTAGTGCAAATTAGCCAGCAACCTGGGCGCGGCGGAAGTGAGCTTTTTATTTATTGCCCTGACTCGCCTAATTTATTTGGTCGTGTTGCGGCGGCCCTAGATCAAAAAAACCTTAATATTCATGATGCCCAAATTATGACTTCTAAAGACGGCTATGCCCTTGATACTTTTATTGTGCTAGAGCCCGACGGGCAGCCCGTAAGTGGTGACAGGCTAAGCGATTTGTGTCAGCGTTTAAGTGATGTGCTCACCCATACGGCGCCACCCAAAGTACGCATTCGTCCGCCTTCACGACGTCATCGCGAATTTAGTGTTACCACGCAAGTCAACTTTATGCATCCACCCCGCGCCACTAAGCGCACTTTGGTTGAGCTTATTGCCCTAGATACCCCAGGCTTATTAGCCCGTGTAGGGAATATTTTTAGTCAGTTAAAACTTAATTTACATGCAGCCAAAATCACCACTATCGGCGAGCGTGTAGAAGACTTTTTTAGCCTAACTAATCAACAAAACCTGCCCTTAACGGAACAAGAAAAAACACAACTGCGCGAAAAAGTAACTGATGAACTGAGCTTTGAAAATAGCGAATAACAGCGCCGGCCTTGAGTTGACGCTCAGCTATCAAGCTCAGCATTAAACATAGCGCCACGCTGGCGGCTTTTCTGCTATAATGCGCTTCTGCCTTATGGCCCTTTTTTTCATATCACCATCAAGAGTTTGCTGTGACCCATACTGAATTTTCTACTCTGTCTCTGGACCCTGCGCTGATCGCTAATTTAACCAGCCTTGAATACACCCGAATGACCCCGATTCAAGCCCAGAGCCTGCCGTTAATGCTAGACGGCAAAGACGTGATTGCTCAAGCAAGCACCGGCAGCGGTAAAACCGTCGCGTTTGGTTTGGCTTTGTTGGCAAACCTTGATGTTAATCGTTTGGCTGTACAAACTATGGTGCTATGCCCCACCCGTGAGTTAGCAGATCAAGTTGCTCGCGAGTTGCGTAGGTTAGCTCGAGCCCTGGCCAATGTTAAGTTGGTGGTATTGTGCGGTGGCTCGCCTACGGCTGCCCAAACTGCGTCTTTGGAGTTTGGTGCCCACATTGTAGTTGGCACGCCTGGGCGTATGCTCAAGCACTTACAACAAGGCAGCCTAGTGTTAGACAGCCTTAACACTCTGGTATTAGACGAAGCCGATCGTATGTTGGATATGGGCTTTGCCGATGATATTGAGCTTGTGGTCGATTATGCCCCTAAGCCTCGCCAAACATTGCTGTTTTCAGCCACCTACCCCGAGGGAATTGCCGGCTTAAGCCGTGGCATGCAACATTCGCCGGCACGAGTGTCCGTTGCTGACGAACAACAAGCCGACACCATTGTACAATTACTATTTGAAGTGGCCCCCCACCTGCGCAAGCAAGCTCTCGCTACCTTATTAGGTCACTATGCTCCCGCTTCAGCGGTCGTATTTTGTAATACTAAGCGTGCCTGCCAAGAAGTAGCCGAACATTTAACTGACTTAGGATTTTCTGCACTCGCCTTAAATGGCGATCTTGAGCAACGCGAGCGCGATCAGGTGCTTATTCGTTTCGCTAACGGCAGCGCCAATATTTTGGTGGCTACCGATGTAGCCGCCCGCGGATTAGATATTAAAGATTTAGCGGCTGTTATTAACTATGACATCACCCAAGATCCCGAAACTCACGTGCATCGCGTTGGTCGTACTGGCCGAGCTGGCCAACAAGGCCTGGCATTAAGTCTCTGCAGTCCACAAGAAGCGTATCGTGTTAGCATGATTGAGGAATATCAGCGCGCACCTATCGCTCAAGGCGAGCTGGCCGAGCTCAATGAGAACATAGCGTCCCTGCAAACCGACATGGTCACTCTAAATATTGCTGGCGGGCGCAAGAGTAAAATTCGCGCGGGGGATATTTTAGGTGCCTTAACCGGCAGTGCCGGTATTAAAGGCAGCGAAGTCGGTAAAATAGATATTTCAGAAATGCAGTCTTACGTGGCCGTACATAAAGACGTTGCCAAAAAAGCGCTTAAGCACTTACAGCAAGGAAAAATAAAAGGCCGAGCCGTACGAGTGCGATTGATTTAAGTAAACACGGCGCCAAGCACCGAGCTAAAAAACAGTGACTAGGGATTGGTGATTAGGGAGCAGGACAAAGAAAAAACGTGAAGGGCAAAGGGGGCGAGACAACCACAGCCCCATGACGTATTCAGTGTCGTCCGCCTTACCCTTTACCGGTTTATCTCAGCCAGTTCACTTCACGCTCTTCGTAGTCATTCTTAGCGCAAAGCGTATAGAAAGCCGGAGCGCAGAGCTGGAAGCGATAAGCTAGACAAAAACACTGAGATACTTTTATGTTCAGTGGCACTTTTATGTTCAGGTTTACTTCCGGCTTCTAGCTTATAGCTGTCTGTTAAATGGATTGCCGCGTCGCTACGTTCCTCGCAATGACGGCCCTTCTATTCCCGACATACCCATCACATGATTATAGCTATTCGCGATCGTTGTAATGGCGGTGGATATAATCAATTTTATCCATAAATTGCGCTTTTAGTTTTTCACTACTGTAATCAAATTCATAGCTTTGATGAAAGTTAAGCTGCAACGTCACTTCATTGCCGGATAACACCACGGTATAACCATCAAAATCGCTACTCGCAATAATGCCATCTAACCGATGACCTTCTTGATAGGGCTCACCAAAGCGACGAATTTTATCAAAGACCTCTAACACCACCATATTGTCTAATTCGTTCTGCATATTTGACTCCTACAACTTTATTGATAATCACAAAGGCCATACCCAGAGTAACATGGGGATGGTGACCAAGATCACTAAGATATCTAATGGCAGCCCTAGTCGCCAATAATCACCAAAACGAAAGCCACCAGGGCCCAATATTAGCGTATTATTTTGATGGCCAATGGGAGTTAAAAATGCACAAGAGCCGCCAATGGCTACCGCCATTAAAAAGGGATCAATACTCACGCCCAGCTGATTGGCGGTACCAATCGCAATCGGACACATCACAGCGGCAGTAGCGGCATTATTCATTAAATCAGACAAGTTCATGGTCACCACTAAAATCAGCACCAAGGCGATGGTGGCATGCCCCTGAGCCACACCATTTAATAACAAATTGGCAATCAATTCAGCCGTACCACTAGACTCCATCGCTTGTGCTACCGGGATTAAAGCGCCTAACAGAACAATCACGGGCCAATCAATAGCCCCATACACAGAGCGGGGCGGGACAGTGCGTACCACCATCGACATTAACACCCCAGCGGCAAACGATACCGCCGCCGGCAACAATCCCAGTGCCGCAGCCCCTACCGAGACTGCCATTATCACAGTAGCCAACAGCGCCATACGTTTATTAGGGATCCGTAATTCTCGCTCCGCTAATGGCACACATCCTGTACTAGAAGCAAACTCAGCAATAGCTTCAGGTCCACCTTGCATCATTAATAAATCACCGGCTCTAAATGCTTGGGCCCGTAATCGCTTAGAAGAGCGTTTACCTTGTCGAGAAAGCGCCAGCAAATTAACCCCATAACGGGTTCTCAGTTGAATGCCGGCAGCAGTACGCCCAAGCAACCCAGAGCTTGGCAAAATGACCAGCTCCATTAATACTACCTCATCAAAAGAGTCAGTATTATCATCTGACTTATCGGCTTTTTCAGCTTTGCTTATCTGAGCAGTGTTATTCGTCTTGTTAGAATGACGTGGCTCTTTACTCTTCTCGCCTTCTTTGGCTTTTTCTTTCTCTTGTTCATCTCGCGTGGCTTTCGCTTCTTCTAATTTTAGCCCCAAACTGGTTAAAGCACTGGATAAGGTTTCAGCTTCCGCTTCAAGCATTAAAATATCCCCAGCTCGAGTGCGCCGCCGAGGGCTAGGCGGGGTCACCCTAACCTCATTACGCACCAAGCCCAGCACTTGTGCATCTGCTTCAACTAATGCTTTTTCTATATCCCCCAGTGTCATGCCTTCGGCCTTACAGCCTTCAGGCACACGTGCCTCAGTAATATAAGCCCCCGAATCAAAACGTTCGGCACCAGATTGCTTGCGCCCCGGCACTAAACGCCAGCCAATTAAAACCACAAAACTCACGCCCACTGCTGCCACTACAAACCCCACTGGCGTAAAGTCAAACATCCCAAACATGCCCTCGCCACTGGCTTGGCGAAAACTGGATACAATGAGGTTAGGTGGGGTACCAATTAGCGTGCTCATGCCGCCCAGTATGGTGCCAAAAGACAGTGGCATTAACACTTTACCGGTCGCAATTTGCTTACGGCGCGCCATTTGTACCGCCACTGGCATGAGTAGCGCTAAAGCACCCACATTATTCATAAAAGCAGATAACAACGCACCTAATGCCGTTAAGGCGGCAATCGATAAAGTAATACCCGCATTAGCAGGAAGTAACTTTCGGGTTAATACATCAACCGCACCTGAGCTTTGTAAACCTTTACTTAATACCAGTACACAAGCCACCGTCACCACGGCGGGATGACTAAAGCCATCAAAGGCAATATCAGCCGGCACCAACCCGGTAAATATACAAGCTAACAAGGCGCCAGCGGCCACCATATCGTGACGCCAACGGCCCCACAAAAACATTAATACTGTGCTCAGTAAAATAATAACAATGGTGATTTGTTCTGAGTTCATCATGGCTTACACGCTCCCTATCGCCAAGGTGGGCCACTTACTGCCATTCCCCTGCTCATCCGTTCACCTTTATATGGTCACGTTGGCGAGTGTAGCAGCATTTTCTATAACAAAAATACTAAATAAACCGGTTACGCGACGATCATCGCACTGGTTAATCGATTGAATTTAAAAGAGTAACTTTTTATTACTATGGTCTTTATCTCGCTTGCGCTCTATTGCGAAAAGCCAACGGCAGCGGTGGCCTTTAAGACAGGCTCGGGCTAAAATCACTTTTTTGTAACTCTGGTAATGCTCATGATCAAGCTTGGCGATAATAATACCCTTCCCCTTTTACGATTAGACGACAAAGGCGGCTGGTTAGATGCTGGAGAATATGGCGACACTTTTTTACCACGGCGCCAGTTACCAAACCATTGTCAGCCAGGAGATAAGATAACGGTCTTTATCTATCTCGACTCAGATCAAGAGCCTGTGATCACCACAGACACGCCCAAAGCACTCGCCTATCAGTTTGCTTCTCTCAAAGTAGTGACCACTAACCGTTTAGGCGCATTTCTTGACTGGGGAATGAAAAAAGATATTTTTGTTCCTCAACGAAGCCAAGCCAGACCCATGCAAGAAGGTCGTCATTATATTGTGTACCTGCATTTAGACCATGAGGGACGCATGGTTGCCAGCAGCAGGTTAGACAGTTTCTTAAGCCGAGAGCTGCCCTCCTACCGCCCTGGAGAACAAGTAGACTTACTGGTGGTTGAACCGACTGATTTAGGCTTTAAAGCGGTAGTTGATAACCAATATTGGGGGCTATTATTCCGCTCAGACATCTCAGGCCGTGTTCCCATGGGGCTGCAAACCAAAGGCTACATTAAGCAAGTTCGTGACGACGGAAAAATCGACCTAACCCTCTTTAAGCCAGGCCCCGGAAAATTCGATGACGCAGCGCAAACCGTTCTTAACAAACTCGAGCGCGCCGGTGGCAGTATGCAGGTTAACGATAAAACCGACCCCGACACTATATTTCGCATGTTTGGCATCAGTAAAGGCACCTTTAAAAAAGCCATTGGCGGCTTATATAAACAAGGGCGCATTGTTATTGAAGCAGGGGGAATTCGCAGTACCAATAAGACGGATGCTTCATAACGGTATGCCAAATATTCAACGCAAGTACCCAGCGCCTAGCTAAAAATTTAACACTAGCTGTGGGTTCCGTGGTGAAAATGGTTTAAATTAATGGCTTGTTACAAATGCAGCCAGTAGGCAAAGACGCGTATTTTTCTCATATTTACCCGCGTAACGACTGCATTTGTACCTTTGTCACTGACGCAAATACATACGAATACTGTCTGGTTCGCCAGTACAGTTCAACAAAAGGCATACTGATGACACAAATAAGAATCGCCATTGCCGGCTACGGCAACTTGGGTCGCGGCGCAGAAGCGGCCATTAAAAAGAGCCCTGACATGCGTTTAGTCGGCGTATTTAGTCGCCGCGATCCGGCTAGCGTCTCGCTAATCGACAGCACAGTGCCTGTATACGCAATGGATGATATCGAACAATACCAAAATGACATAGACGTCTTGGTGTTGTGTGGCGGATCTAAATCAGACTTGCCAGAGCAAGGCCCTTATTTAGCTAGCTTGTTTAATATTGTCGACAGCTTTGACACCCACGCTAACATTCCTGACTACTTTAGTGCGCTTGATGCTCCCGCACAGCAAGCAGGAAAAGTCGCCTTATTATCCGTAGGCTGGGATCCGGGGTTATTTTCACTAAACCGCCTATTTGGTGAAGCCATTTTGCCCCAAGGCGAAACATATACCTTTTGGGGAAAAGGCCTAAGCCAAGGTCATTCTGATGCAGTACGCCGTGTTGAAGGCGTCAAGTCTGGCGTGCAATATACCTTGCCATCAGAGTCAGCCATGGCACGCGTGCGCAATGGCGAGCTTCCACAGTTAGAAACCCGTGAAAAGCACACCCGCGAGTGCTTTATTGTGTTAGCCGACGGGGCCGATGCCGATACCGTGCGCAACACCATTGTCACTATGCCTAACTACTTTGCTGACTACGACACCAAGGTCAACTTTATTGATCAGCAGACCTTTGAGGCTGAACACAGCAGTATGCCCCACGGCGGCTTTGTCATTCGCAGCGGCGAAAGTGGCGCTGACAACACCAGTCAAGTACTGGAGTTTTCCCTTAAACTTGGCAGCAATCCTGAGTTTACCGCCAGCGTATTAGTGGCTTACGCCCGTGCAGTACATAAGCTGAGCCAAACCGGTGAAACCGGTGCCAGAACTGTCTTTGATATAGCCCCAGGCTTATTGTCACCGAAGACACCTGCACAACTACGCAAAGAAATGCTTTAACCCCTAGCGCCAAGCGCCGAGCTAAAAATAGAAAAGCACCGA
>NZ_JBQDEX010000004.1:0-28264 GCF_052084945.1 Oceanisphaera sp. | reverse complement strand
GGCACTGTTTTTAAATTTTATCCATCCAGTCTTGTAGCCAGACTAATGCCGGCTCTTCAGGATCCAGTGTTTCACTGGCATCCACTTGCAGCTCATCGGTAACCGCCACTGCCTGCAACTCATCAAGTTGGGCTGTTAATAACGCGCCGGCGCCACAAAAGTGATCATAGCTACTATCGCCTAAGGTCACTTGGGCATAACGCAACTCAGGCATGGGCGGACAAGTTTCCCGTAGCTCTTCAAATAGCGGTAATAAATTAGGCGGCAATTCCCCCTGTCCTGTGGTGGAAGTGACCCATAACCAAAAATGACTGGTATCTAAATCAGCCAACTCCGCCTCTTCATGTAACTCCACCTGATGACCAGCCTTAACCAGTACTTCTTCTAACGTTTCGGCCACGAGAAATGCCGAGCCATAAACCGAGCCCACAATAATATCGACGGCTGCCATACTTACTCCTTAACAATACTGCGCTTTACGAGCTGCTACTAGCGACCAATTAAACTCCGCCATAATGCGTTGCCAGTCGGCATCAAGAGGTGCATTAAGCTGTAAAGGCGCCTGGGTTACTGGATGTGATAATGATAACTGATTCGCATGTAACATCATGCGATGGCTGTCATATTGTTCACGGAAAAACCGATTATGTCGGCCATCGCCGTGGCTGGTATCTCCCACTATGGGGTGAAATAAATGCGCCATGTGTCGGCGTAATTGATGTTTGCGCCCGGTTTCTGGCACTAAACTCACCAAACTATAACGGCTGGTGGCATGCTTCTTTGATACTGCAAAAGGAAGCTCAATATTCGCCAGGCTCTGCCAGTGGGTTATCGCCGCTTGCGGCGGTTTATCTTTATCGGCAAACTTATCTGCAATGGCGTCGGGTTGAAAGCTGAGCGCATAATCCAATGTGCCTTGCTCTGGCATAAACCCCCGCACCAGTGCCAAATATTGCTTATCTACCTGATGAGCCGTAAAAGCGTCAGTCAGGCTACGCGCCACCTCAGCACTTTTAGCAAATAATAATACCCCTGAGGTTGGCCTGTCTAAGCGGTGTATCGGAAACACATGGCAGCCCACGGCATCACGGGTTAATTGCATGGCAAAACGCGTTTCGCCTTTATCTAACCAGCTACGATGTACTAATAAGCCCGCCTCTTTATTAATGGCCACCAAATGCTCATCTTCATAAATAATCTCAACACTCATACCTCACGCACCACAGACTGACCCGTTAAACATTCATCCAATTGGGCAATGGCTTCTTCTAGCGCTTTAGTATCTGCAGCTACCGACTTAAAGCTCTCTGTGGCCATAGGGTACACAGAAATCTTGCGAGGTAAGGCAGCACCGCTCTCAAGCATGGCCTGTAAGCGGGCAAGCAACACAAACTGCAACCATTGGGCAAAAGTTAAGGTGTCAACACAAAAAGGCTGGGTACTGGATAAGGCCGCCGCACTGGGTGGTTCTGTTTGCCACCAAGATAAGGCGTTTAATTCATCGGCAATAGCAGATAAGCAACGTTGGGCATCGGCTGACATAGGTTGACTCCTTTAAAACAGGCAGCAAGTATACCATCTTGAGCTATGACTCCCTATAATCAGCCCAGAGCAATAGGAGTAACTGATGCAAATTGATACCTTAAGTGAATTTTTAGCTCAGGCAGGTACTGAGTTTCGTCTCTATGATCTGGGCCGTCGCCTGCAACCGCTATCTAATGACGATTTTGCTGCCATTGAAGCCAACCACAGACCCTACCCTTGGCCATTACAGCACCATGCGTGGTTAGCGGTATGTTATTGGCAGACCCAAGGGCAAACTCAGCCCTATGTGTGGTTTCTAAAGCTGCCTCTTGATGAGCGCGGTTTATTTAATAATGGGGCCGTTAAACACTTTCTAGCCGCTCTCGTTGAGCAACTTGGTCAAGATGTCAGCGCAGAGCTCAGTGATGAGCAACAACAACGTCTTGCACAAACGCCCTTTACTTTTCAGCCATCACCAGACAAGTTAGCCGCTTTTCATGCACGCCTAGGCTTGTCACTTGGTTTGCCGCCCTCGACCTTTTTTAATAGTGTGTGCGATTATCTACATAACCCTCAACAACAAGACTGGCAACAGCTAGGCTTGCAAGGCATTGCTGATCTTAGTGCTCGTTTGCACCAAGACACCCCATTAAGCCAGTTGCTAACGACTCAGTTACTTACGCTCCCCCCTCCGGTGCAAGATGCGCTACTTAACCAATGTGAGCACCAACCATTACCTGAGCCGCTCAAGCTGCACTTATTACATGCTATTAGTGGCGAACTCGAGCACCAAATGCCTAATCAAGAACGTATCGCTCAGCTACTGCGCGCCACCGCAGGTAGCTCGCAATGTGCTGAGCGCCAGCAAAAAATTGCCACACTATTGGCACTTAATCCCAGTCAACCAGTGATGCTGAGCTTAGCCGCACGCCTATGGCAAGATTTAACAGAAGAGACCTTATTAATTACCTATTTAGAGCAATTAGCCGAGCTTCATGGTGAGCTGTTTAATGGCTTATTTGCTGAACTGGTGTCGATACCGGCATTACGCCCGCTTATTTTAGGTAACTTACATAATAATGCTTTATCCCCTCGCCTAAAAAGTGCGCTAGGTGGTTTATTTACGGGCACCTCATAATGGGGGAGCTACTTGGGATACTTGGACTATGTGCATTGGGTGCTGGGTATTGGCAGGTTCGTCGCCAAAGTGAATTCGCTCGCCAGTGGCTAGAGCGTTATTGTCGCAAGCAACAATTTCAATTACTGAGCGTATATCGCTACCGCTATCAATGGCAAAAAGGCCGCTTAATTGCCCAATTTCGCTTCGAGTTTAGCCACGACGGCTTGCAACAAGATGAAGGAGTATTATGGTTACAACAGTTAACTGTCTTAGACGTCTCACTTCCTGTGTTGCGAGAGTCACCCAGTATGCATTAAGGTGAAGTGTCTTTACTTTTATTGACGTAAGCTTGTTAAAAGGGCCTTAATCAAACAACCATCAACTATGCTGTAACGTATATATTTACTTGTATTCATCGTTAAGGAGATAACTCATGATAGAACCAACACATCACCCATTTCACCGCTTATTTGAACAATTAGGGTTAGATGCCAGCAATGAAGCTATTAAAGAGTTTATTGCCACCCATCAGCTCCCTGCAAACGTCGAACTTATAGAGGCACCCTTTTGGAGTGAAGCGCAAGCTAACTTTTTAGAAGAAGGCCTACAAGATGACTCCGATTGGGCAGAAATCATCGACCAACTTAATACCAGCTTAAGATAAGGCCAACGCTGTGATGCCTGAGCAAGCCATTATTAACGCCATTCATAGCCTAGCAAGCGAAGGCAAGCCCATTAGCACGGCCACCGTCAAAGCGCGGCTAGATAGTTCTGTGAGTCTGGCCGCGCTTTTGCCCTTGATCAGTCGCTATAAACAAAACCCCCAACGTCTTCCAGCTCAAGTAGCCACATCTAACGAGCAGCCTGCCGGGGCATATTCTGCAACCGAGCAGGCACTTATGGAGCGCATTAGCGAGTTAGAAGATAAAGTCGCCCGCCTAGAGCTGCAACAATATAACCAAGCGTTACCAACCACAGCTAAACAGGAGCCACACACCTAATGTGGGTATGCGAACTGCACTTTGACTGCTATCAAGACACTTCGCTGGCTAAAGCAGAGTCAGCCATTCGCCAATTTATTGATGCGCTAAGGCATAACGGCCAAATTATCGGTCGAGAATTTCCAACCGCCATGCATGCCGGTTGGTTAGTATCACGTGTAGTCTGCCCAGAGGAAGATAGCCTGCACCCGCAATATTATAGTCGCCAAACACAGTTAGCCATAACCCAGCTACATCAAGCGGGGCTCACCAGCCCCAAAATGACGGTAAAAGGGCAAGATCTTAATTCAGACACCACAGACGATTGCACCACCCGTGAATGGCAATTGCTGTACACCACGTATTTACATTCTTGCTCTGCATTGCGCTGTGGTGAGCACTTCTCGCCAGTGCCTTTGTACCAAATACCCGCCGTTGCTAATGGCGACTTTAAAAAAATACTCAAGTGGCAAGAAGATTGGGAAGCTTGCGATCAACTGCAAATGAATGGCTCAGTGCTTGAGCACAGTGCGGTAGACGCAATCAGTCACCCCAGCAGCCGATTGAGCCGACGGGGGCGAGATTTGTGTAAGCGTATTGAAGCGCTAACACAGACCCCTACTTATTATTACTTATATCGAGTAGGTGGTGATAGTTTAACCAAAGAGCAAAATCGCCCCTGCCCCAGTTGCAAACAGCCTTGGCACCTAAGTGAGCCTATACACGGTATTTTTGATTTTAAATGCGAGCCCTGCCGTTTAGTCTCTAATTTATCTTGGGATTTTAAAGAGTAACAGCTGGGTTAAAGCAGCGCCAAGCACCAAGCACCAAGTCAAATAAAGCAGAGACGGGGAAATAGGGAACAGGCAGGAACACAGCGTTTATCTGTCAGTGACTATTCACCACCCCCTATTCTCTGATCACAGCCCTTCACATTCAACAAGGCTCTAACTTTTGTAAAAACGCAGCTAAGTTAGGGGCCAACACACCGATACGGCCTTTACCTAAACGCTCTAATTGTACCTCGCCGCTGCTGTTATCCAGTGTGACCACCTTTTGCTCATCTTTACAAGTGGCCAAAAACCAGCTGGCGGGCAGCTTTAATTTTTTCATCATTAGCTGATGCGCAATTTGGTTTTGTTGTAACCGCTCAAAGTCTTGCTCGTTCCATGGTTGTAACAAGGTCAAAAATAACCCCTTAAAGCACGCCTCAATATTGCCTGCATAGTAATGCCCAAATAGCGCACCGATGTCTGCATGCACCGGCATTTCAAGCGCACTGGCTACATTATCAAAATGACCAGGCTCAGGACGCTGCCAGGCTTGCCAACCAACAACGTCTGCTTGCGCTGGTAATAACTCCGCAGGGGATGAAAAAGTGTCGTCATGCGCAACCAAGGGCACCCCCCGACTCCTTAACTGACGGGCAAACAGCTCAGCGAGCGCTATCTCTACTTGATCTTGCATACTAAAGTCTCACAATAAGGCTAGGATCTACCGACCCAACCCCCCTATTCTATCAACTGGACCTTGAAATGACACCAGAGCAAAAATACCAAGCAAGCCGCGCCTTAGATACCTTATCGCTGGGTAAACAAAGTAGTTATGTTAGTGAATACGATGCCAGTCAGTTGCAGTCGGTGCCCCGTCATTTAAATCGAGATGAATGGGAGCTGACCGCCGATAACTTACCCTTTGCCGGTGAAGACTTATGGAACCTATATGAATTATCTTGGTTAAATAACAAAGGTAAACCCAGAGTCGCTATGGGTGAAGTCAGAGTGGCGGCCACCAGCAAAAATTTAATTGAATCTAAGTCATTCAAGCTCTATTTAAATAGCTTTAACCAAAGTCGCTTCGACAGCATTGACGAAGTAGCAGCCATACTGGAACACGATTTAAGCTTATGTGCCCAAGGCACAGTTAAAGTAAAGCTCTTTGAGTTAAACGCCGCCCCTAGCCAGTTTGGAGTGCTACCCGGAGATTGCATCGATGGGCAAGACATTACCATTGATCACTACCAGCCCATCCAGAATTTATTAAGCACAGCCACTCAAGGCAACGACGCAGATACGGTTACTGAAACGCTGCACTCACACTTACTTAAATCTAACTGCTTAGTGACCGGGCAACCTGACTGGGGCAGCGTGATGATCCGCTATCAAGGGCCACGTATTCACCGTGATATATTACTGCGTTATGTGGTGTCTTTTCGCCAGCACAATGAATTTCACGAGCAATGCGTAGAACGTATTTTTATGGATATTATGCAACACTGCCAGCCCAAAGAGCTCACAGTATATGCGCGCTACACCCGCCGTGGCGGATTAGACATTAACCCCTATCGTAGTAATGTTGCCGGTAAAGCGGCCAATGTTCGCTTGCAGCGCCAATAAACGAGCAATTAGAAGACACACACCGACTTTTGGTAAATAAGGACCAACAATAAAATATTTTTCAGCGCAGGGCACAGCACCTTAGGCGCTGTTTTACAGTCTTCATTCACCCAGCACTTATGATAAACTGGTGCCTCATTCACATATTATATTGGTATGCTTTATTGTGATCTTGTCTGCCGCCGTTTTGGTATCACATTTGGCAGGAGCCCCTGTGCTCTCGCCGTACCAACCTGAGCCTGTTGAACTACAACGGGCTCGGCAACTTATGCTGAGTCGACCGAATGAATGCGTGACCCTCACTCATTTTTTTTTACAACGTAAGCAAATCGACCCCGCTCAACTGATCAACCCACGACAAGACTTTGACCATCAAAAAATGGCCAAGCAATACCGCACCCGTGAGCAAAGCCAAGCCGCATGGCAGTTACAGGCTTTGTGTCAAGCCAACGAAGGGGAAATATTACCTGCCGATACCAGCATTGACCGCGCCATTGCACTTGCCGATCAATATCGACAAACAGACATGCTCACTACCAGTTTACTGATTAAAGCCAAGCTGGCATTAGCACAAAAGAAAACTCAATTTGCTAAACAACTGCTGGATAGCGCAGCCAAAAACATCAGCGATAAAAGTCACAATAACGTACAGAATGCACTGTCATTACTGCAGGCTAGTACCTTATTACATCAGCACCGAGTGGATGATGCCCGCTTAGCATTCGAGCACATTAGAGTGCAGGCTCAAGAAAATAATCACCCCGTACAACAGGCATGGGCTAACTACCTATTGGCAGAGTATTATCAACTGCTCCAACAAGATGAGCTGGCACTCTCTCACTATGTGGAAACTCTCAAGCTGCTAAGTCAGCATCGTCAATATTACCTTAAAGCAATGGCCGCAGAAAAAGCGGCTAATATCAATGCCGCACTAGGCTCTGGCGAACAAGCCATTCACTATGCTAATTTAGCAGCAAGTGAATTTGAATTGTTAGGCAACCCCAGCTTATTAATACGTTCATTGCTTAATTTAGGTCAGGTGACTCGTACCAGCCGTGATGCCAGCTTAGCACTGGTTTATTTTTTTAATGCTCTCGATTTAGCAAAAACGTTGGCCGACAATGAGCACATCGCCTTGCTGTATTTAGAAATAGGCCACAGCTATCGCCTACTAAATATAAACGCCGAAGCGCTCCATTATTTATCGTTAGCTTATACCCGCTTTGAGCGTGAACATAATGTGTTGCGTAAAATTGATACCCAACTACAGCTTGGTCAACTGTATATGGCACAACAGCAATACCCGCTCGCACTCGCACAATTAAAACATGCACTGACGCTGGCAGAAGAACAACAAAACTCGCCTCGTCTAATTGAGTCACACCGCTTATTAGCGCAATTATTTGAGTTAACTGATGACCCAACCCAAGCGCTCACACACCACAAAGCACATCATAACTATTATGCTAAAGCGAGTAGAATCAACCGTTTGTTAACTCAGAGTCTGGTACAAGACAGCGATAAACAATTACAACAAGAAAGAGAGATGGCACAGCTTCGTCAGTTGAACGAAGAAACTCAGCAAGCCAAGCAACGCATTAGTTACTTGGCTGGCGGCCTGGCTCTGCTGGTGCCCTTTTTGCTGTATGGCTGCTGGCATTACTATGGTCGTCATCGCCGCTTGCAATGCAACAACCATGAATTACAAAGTTCACTCTTGTTAGAACAAAGAACCGCACTGCCTAACTGGCGTCAGCTCATGCAGCGCCTCCCTAAAGAGATGGCCAAAAGTCAACTTCGCTCAGAACAGTGGTATCTAAGTGAAGAGCAAGCTCAGCCCTTCAATGATAAAACCTATTATTTGATGCTGCACGTGCCCTTTATGGCAGATTTAAATGAACGCTTAGGCCTTATGCATGCCTCTGTGCTACAAAAACAGTTGGGGGCACATCTAAAAAACCGCATTCACCCTCAAGCACAGCTCTATGACTTGCGAGAAGGGCAATTTATTTATGTGATTTCACAGCGCCAAGTCAACTCATTACACGATGTCATTACTAGCCTAGAACGAATGTTCGAAGAATTTTCCAGCTCATTTAAATTGGATCAGCGCTTAGCTATTGGTATTATTGGTCATCCATTTTTACCTAAAAGCCCTCACGCCCTGGATGATATGCGCTTGGGTGATATTTTATACTTAGCCATGGCTGCGGCGAATCAGCTCTCTCGCCAAACCGGAGACCGTGCTTGGGTTGAGCTAGCAGCAGTAGACTGCCAACAAGCCGCTTTTTTTAATGGTGATATACGACACTGCTGTATAGAAGCTATTTTAAAAGGGCTAGTCAAAGTAAATAGCTCACATAAAAAACAACACATAGACTGGCATACATTAGCTCCAGACAAGATGATGTCGATATAATAAACAGGTTGCCTGCCTAGACCGCGATGGTGAAAAATGATCAACTTTGACAATAAACAGATGCTAAAAGAACTGGCCAGTGTCATTAATCAACTCGAAACGCTACATTCGGAGTTACAGCAGCCCGCTACAGCGTCAGCACCAGCGGTGGTTAGGTTAGCCAGCCAGTGGCACAAAATGGTAACTGGCGCCCAAACGCCTATTAGCGCAGAGCAGCCTTATCAACCCGCACACTTATCAAGTACATTAACGCAACAGCTCAAGCGACTGCGTAATAGCCATGGCCGTTTAACGCAACTTCAAAGTGAAAGTGAACAAAAAGTGCAGCAAGCTTCAGCTGTACTATTAGAGTCTGGTTTTAGCCCCCCACAAACTAATGAAACTCTGTTAGCTTGGAGCAAAGGAGTCGGCCACCAAAATCAACTACTACAATTACTTGATTACTATCAAGTGGCGCTCACCAATAGCTTGGCAAACACCAGCACGCAACAAAAAAGCCAGCACAAACTCTGCTCTCGCTTACTGCAATTAATTGATGAATTACACTTTTCAGGCCCCATTAACGCAGAGCTGACTAAGTTACGCGAACAGCTACAGCAAGAAGTGGATCCTAAAACTCTTCCCCATATTTGTATTCAGCTTATCGATATCATTATTGATGGTTGCCGATTTGAACGAAAAAATTCGACTCTCTTTTTAGCAAATTTAAATAAACATTTAGAAGAGGTACATCGGCACTTTTCAATTACTTACAGCGAGGGGCAGTCTCTATTTGCAGCTCATACCCACCACGGAAATCATATTGCTGGTGAACTTAGAGCCATAGGCGAGCATCTATTTAACCAAACCAACACGCAACTAAAAGCTGATATTCAACTGCGCATGCGCAGCATTAACCATATTTTATCTCAAAATGAACGTTTGCAAGAGCGCGAACAAACACTTCTTACGCGCATGAATGAAATGGATCAACAGCTGCAAACACTCAAGCAAGAAGCCGAGCAATATAAACAGCAACTCAATGCACAAAATGATAAGCTATTTATAGATAGCTTAACCCAAATTCATAATAGAGCCGGTATGGATCAACGGCTCGATATTGAGTATCGACAATGGCGGCGCTACGACATTCCATTATGTATCGTGTTACTTGATATTGACCACTTCAAGGAAATTAACGATGAGTATGGCCACTTAGCAGGTGATAAGGCATTACGTTTAATTGCTCGTACACTAAAAAAATCGTTAAGGGAAACTGATTTTATCGCTCGTTTTGGTGGTGAAGAATTCATTATTCTTCTTAAAGGTATCAGTCAACAAGACTTAGATAAGCCACTACAAAAACTGCGAGAAAAAGTGAAGCATATTCCGTTTAGATTCAAAGAGAACTCAGTCACCATTACTGTTTCTTTAGGGGCAACCCTGTTTAAAACTGGCGATAGCATTCATTCAGCCATAGAACGCGCTGACCAAGCCTTATATCGCGCTAAAAATTCAGGGCGAGATCAATTCATCATAGATTGACCCCTTCACCACCTTTTACGGGAGTGATTATGATCACCCATATTAATCCAGTTGGCAGCATGAACTTGCTGTCACAGCTTGAAGTTGACAACCTTAAACAATCAGCCTCTGGGGCTCTTTATCAACTGTTTCGTAACTGCGCATTAGCCGTGCTTAACTCAGGTAGTCAAACAGATAGCTCTAAAGAGATCCTCGACCGCTATACCGACTTTGATATTAACGTCATTCGCCGTGAGCGCGGCGTAAAACTAGAACTATTTAACCCACCCGGTCATGCCTTTGTTGATGGCGAGATTATTCGTGGCATTCAAGATCACCTCTTTTCAGTGCTGCGCGATATTATTTATGTAAACAGTAAATTACAAAATTATAGCCAGTTTAACCACAACTCAGCCGAGCACTTAACTGACTTAGTGTTTTCTATTTTGCGTAATGCCAATACAGTTCACCCCGGTGCCGAGCCTAACTTAGCCGTGTGCTGGGGTGGCCACTCTATTTCTGCATGCGAATATCAATATACTCGCGAAGTTGGTAATGAGCTGGGATTAAGAGACATGCACATTTGTACCGGCTGTGGCCCCGGCGCCATGGAAGGCCCAATGAAAGGAGCCGCGGTGGGGCATGCTAAGCAAAGAGCGAGTGGCAGTCGCTATATAGGCTTAACTGAGCCCTCTATTATTGCCGCTGAGCCGCCTAACCCTATCGTCAACGAGCTGGTTATTTTACCCGATATTGAAAAGCGCCTAGAAGCGTTTGTCCGTATTGGCCATGGTATTATTGTGTTTCCCGGTGGTGTGGGTACTGCAGAAGAAATTCTCTATATTTTGGGGATCATGATGCACCCAGAAAACCGTAATCAACCCATGCCCATTATTTTAACCGGCCCTCCTGAAAGCGCAGATTATTTTCGCAGTATGGATGAGTTTATTGGCAATACTTTAGGCAAAGATGCTCAAGCACTTTACCAAATTATTATTGATGAGCCGGCTGAAGTAGCCAGACGCATCAAAAATGCCATGCCATTGGTGCGTGATTATCGTAAATCGGTAGGCGATGCCTACTCATTTAATTGGTCACTACACATAGAGTCTGAATTTCAGCAACCGTTTACCCCTAATCACGACAACATGGCAAGCTTAAATCTAAACCGCAATCAACCGCCACAACAGCTTGCTGCTAACTTGCGTCGCGCCTTTTCCGGAATAGTAGCCGGCAACGTTAAAGAAGGTGGCATTCAAGCCATTGCGGAAAAAGGGCCTTTTGTATTAGACGGCGATCCCGACATTATGAAAATGATGGATAAATTATTACGCCAGTTTGTTGAACAAAAACGCATGAAGTTGCCAGGCTCAACCTACGTGCCCTGCTATCGCATTCAGGGTCAATAAGCTAGCTGCTATGCAACTTCTGATTATTGATGCACTCAATCTTATTCGCAGATTATATGCGGTACAAGAGCTGCGCAACCCAACTGCACAGGCTGCGCAAATAGCCACCAGCGCCGCACTTATACAAGCGGCCACGCGCTTATTGCATCAATTTAAGCCAACTCATGTCGTGGCGGTATTTGATGGGGCACCTACAGGGTTTCGTCATCACCTTTACCCTGATTATAAAGCCGGGCGCAAACCCATGCCAAGCGCCCTGGCTGACCACCTTCCCCAATTACAACAAGACTTATGGACACTTGGCATAGACGCTTTATTATCAGATACCGATGAAGCCGACGACTTAATTGCCACCTTGGCTGCCACCCTTAGCCGCCATGGTAAATCCAGCGTAATAGTCTCTACTGATCAAGGGTTTTGTCAGTTACTTAATCCGCATATTCAGCTGTGGGATCACTTTAATCAAACAGCGTTAACCGCCGCTTTGGCGCAGCAAAAGTTTGGGCTAAACGTTGAACAGCTAGTTGACTACTGGGCACTAACAGGGGTATCTGGCAGCAACATAAAAGGTGTTCCAAGCATTGGTCCTAAGCGCGCTAAAGCCTTACTAACACACTGGCATTCGCTGGATAAGTTACTGATAGCTCACAGCCAAGATAAAGCCGAGCAAACAGTGATGACTCACAAAGATCAAGCACTGCTAGCGCGACAATTAGTAAAGCTCGTTGATGATATTGAGCTCGGATTTAACCTGCAAGATATCCGCTATCACAGTTTGACTAACCACTCATAGTAACCTCTTACCTAAAATGCTATAACAGCCGTGATAATAACAACTTAACTTACTCAAAATATAACGGAACGCCGCTCATGAACAAACGCAGTATTACCGTGATCCCAGGTGATGGGATTGGACCAAGTATTGTCGATGCCGCCCTGACTATTATGGATCATGCCGGTTGTAACTTTCACTACGACTATGCCGATGCCGGCTTAATGGCACTGGAAAAACACAGTGAACTTCTTCCCCAGTCGACCCTCGATTTAATTGAAAAAAACAAAATCACTCTTAAAGGCCCACTGACCACACCCATTGGTGGTGGCTTTACGTCTATTAACGTGTCGCTGCGTAAACACTTTAATTTATACGCTAACCTGCGCCCAGTCGTGTCCTTTGAAGGCGCTCAAAGCCGGTTTGAAAATATCGACATCATTACCGTGCGAGAAAATACCGAAGGCATGTACTCAGGCGCTGGCCAAACTCGCTCTGATGACAACTCGCGTGCCGAAGCCATGAGTATTATCACCCGCGAAGGTGCAGAGCGTATTACCGAGTTTGCTTACCAGCTAGCACGTACTGAAGGGCGTAAAAAAGTCACTATAGTGCACAAAGCGAATATTTTAAAATCCACGTCTGGCTTATTTTTAGAAGTGGCTCGCGAAGTGGCCGAGCGCTACCCAGACATTGAAACCAACGAAATGATAGTAGATGCAGTGTGCATGAACTTAGTCATGTATCCAGAGCGCTTCGACATCATAGTCACTACCAACTTGTTTGGTGATATTATTTCTGACTTATGCGCCGGCTTAATTGGTGGCTTAGGGATGGCGCCAGGGGCAAATATTGGTAAAGATGTGGCAATTTTTGAAGCCGTACACGGCTCAGCACCCGATATTGCAGGACAAAACATTGCAAACCCTTGTTCAGTTATTTTAGCATCCATTCAAATGCTTGAGCATTTAGAGATGCAAGATAAGGCTAAGCAAATTCGCAACGCGGTACGCAAAACCATTGCCGAAGGCAAAACCGTAACTCGCGATTTAGGCGGCAGTGCCACCACCACAGAGTTTACTCAAGCGATTATTGCTAATCTGTAAAAATTGTAGATGAAGGGAGTTGAAAAACTGCCATCACAAAAAAACACCGAGTCGATTACCGACTCGGTGTTTTTATTTTTGGCGTCATTGCGAGGAGCGTAGCAACGCGGCAATCCATTTAACAGATAGCCATACGCTTTACGTCATACGCCTTACGTAAAAACGGTGCTTTTTAATGTATGGCGTACCGCGTTAAACGTACCGCTTTCTTTTGGCTTGGTGCTCGGCGCTATTACTCTTTCGGTATTAACCGCGCAACTTTAAAAGGACGATACACATGCACAGTAATTTCTTCGCGGTCATGATATAGCTGCTTAGCTTGCACATGAAACCCGCCCAGCTCCGCCAGCTTTTCTTTTAACTGCTGCAAATTATGCACCGCCTCAGCATAGCGTTTTTTCATTGGTAACTTAAGGTTAAATATCGCCTCTTGGCAGTCTTCATCAACTAACCACGCCGCCATGGTAGCCGCCACTCGCGCCGGCTTTTCGACCATATCACACACCAACCAATAGACATTCTTACGCCCAGGACGCCAGCTAAACACATCTTCGCGATAGTGCTTAACCTGACCGGTATCCATTAATTTGCTATCCATAGCGCCATTATCAACCGCCGTTACCATCATGCCACGGCTAACAAGTTGATATGTCCAACCGCCAGGAGCGGCCCCTAAATCCACCGCATTTAAACCAGAAGTTAAACGCATCTCCCACTCTTCTCGCGGAATAAACACATGAAAGGCTTCTTCTAGCTTTAAGGTAGAACGACTGGGCGCATCACTCGGAAAACGTAATCGCGGTATTCCCATGTGAAAAGGTGAATTATTAAACGAATAAGAATACCCAATTAAAGCATGATTATTAGCTAGAAAAAATAAATGTAATATCGGTCTATTACGCACCTCTTTATCGGTTAATAACCCCTTAGCGCGTAATGCTTGGCGCATAGGCACCGTAAATTTACGACAAAAGCGCGACAGCTCTTTTCCATCATTAGTATCAGGTGTTTCTACTCGCAGATCACCGCATAACTCCATGCTCTCAGCGGCATCAAGTATAGGGCTAATGCGATCGTCCAATGACAACTCTTTCACCTCAGCCTGCACAACCACCATTTGCCGAGCAAAAATCAACTCTCTAAATAGCAATTTACGCGCCATTAAGTCAGCATCATCTGGCGAAAAACACTCATAAATAACAAAGCCGCTATCGTCCTTGGTGCGCGCAAAACCTGGGCTACCAAACTGCCCGGCTCGGTCCTGAATTTCCGCTGCCGCCTCTTTTTCAAACCCAGGGCGACAATAAATTAATAACTGTTTCATCAAGACTCAAACCTCAACCAAGAGCGACCGGCCAGCAACAGGCTGAACCATCCCACCATAAAACATACTCCGCCTAGCGGCGTAATAAATCCAATACCCTTAGTGCCTAATAGCACTAAAGCATAAATACTGCCACTAAATAGCACAGTGCCTAGTGTAAAGAAACCCGCCGCCAGATGCAGCGTTTTTAATGGCTTAATCCGCAACGCCAGCACCATAAATAATAATGCAAGCGCATGATAAAATTGATACTGCACTCCCGTATTAAAAGCACTCACTAATGAGTCAGATGCACCGCTTGATGCTAAACCATGAGCACCATAAGCCCCTAGTACTGTGCCTGTTAGCCCGAACAAAGCGCCAATATAAAACCAACTTTTAACCAGCAAGAATAAAACTCCTCATCTTCACCACCGCCTCATGCAAGTTCTGTTCAAGCGTTGTGCCTGAAGCTTTACGTGGTTTAAAACTGTGATCCCCATCAGTAAGCCAATGAGTTTGTATGTATTGCGACAGCTCAACCCTCTGCACCGCGTCTTTATTGCCAAAGGCATCTCGCTCCCCCTGCACTAATAACGTGGGCGTGGTAAGCGTCGCCAAATGCGCACCGCGATATTTCTCTGGTTTGTTTGGCGGGGTAAATGGAAAACCTAACAAAATAAGCCCTGTCGGTGTTAACTCATCGGCCACTAATGACGCCATGCGTCCCCCCATCGACTTGCCCGCTAAAAACAACCGTGAGTGGGCAAACTCAGCGACTATTTCGCGCCAGTAATCTAATAATACCGGCTCCCGATCCGGAGGTCGACGTCGCCCATCCGATCGTGTTTTTTGCATATAAGGAAACTCAAACCGGATCACCTGGATCTGTTCATCGGCTAGCGCTTGCGCAAAAAAATTTATATCAGCATGCTCCATACCGGCCCCTGCCCCATGAGCAAACAGCACTCGATTGGGTGCATCACTTGCCCCATTGATTAATACTTTACTCATTATCCCCTCATTACAGCGTTTTGGCGCCGTGACGGCTCAATCACGTCGCAGCATACGAGGCTGCATATTCTTTCACCCGCGCCGCTCTGCTACACTCAAGCTTGCTTTATTGACTCGTTAGGCCGTTAAATGACCCAAGTATTGCCCACAACTCCCCTAGACTGGATAATATTCAGTGGTGTAGGACTATTAATATTGCTTGTGCTCATCAAGCTATTAGCACGCTTATGGCGTGGCAAGGTGCACACGACTTATACACAAAAAAGACTATTCAGCCCCGACGCCAGCACAGCCCTAAGGCTACTTGATGAGGCAATAGGCCAGAGCATGCGTATTTTTGTTGCCATCAGCCTCAATGAATTGCTAAGCCCTAACTCTAATTTAAAAAAGTCGCAACGCGAACGCGCACAGCAAATGATAAAAGACGACAAGTTAGATTTTGTACTCTGCTCGTTTGATGATCTTAGCGTAAAAGTCGCAGTGGTTTTAACACACGATAATCCAAGTAAAAAAGCCAATAAGCGCAAACGTCACCAACTGCAATATATCCAAGCAGCTGGGATCCCAGTTATTCAGCTATCACCTACTGCTTGGCCTAGTGCACAAGCATTACACCAACAGATTATAACCGCCTGCGAACAAAGCCACACACTTTTACCGACTAGCGGCCCCCACGGTCGCGTTGAGCCCACGCTTTCACTCCCCACATCTGAGTCTGAGCCTAATACAGACCAACCAACCCCCAGCACAGAAGGTGAAACAGAGTAAAAAGCTAAGGACTATTTTAGCCGCTCCCAAGTTTGCTAGTACCTTCACCCCCAAATATCACTAATAGCGGTTTCTGGTTGATAATGGTAGGCCATTTGCGCTTGCAATAATTCGGCGGTGGCTAGGGCATCGGTCAGTGCGTGGTGGGGCTGGTAAAATGGTAAATTATAACGATAACGGCTGTCAGCTAACCGAATAGACACCGGTTTTTTGCCGCGCAGTCGCGCCAGCTGCCCTAATAGCCCCAAGGGCTTATCGCGATGCAGGCGCGCCTCTAGCTCCATGGTATCCACCACCGGGAATTCAATACCCTCATTTAGTCTCGCCCTTAGCGCTGCGGCTAAAAAACCCCGCTCTATGGCCTTATGATGCACCACCACCACACAGCCTGCTAATGCAGTTAACAGCTCATCTAATACCAATAACAAATCCGGTGCCGCTTGTACTTCTGAATGAGTAATGCCGTGGATCACTACCGCCTCTTCAGCCATCGGCTTATGCGGGTTTAATATCCAATGCTTCGCCTCTTTACAACGAATGCGCTGCATATCAAACGGTACCAAGCCAATGCTCACAATGGCATCTTTTTTCTGATTTAACCCCGTAGTTTCAAAGTCCATCGCCACAAATGGCACCTGTGACAGTGGCGTATCACCATTAATGGCGCCGGCGCGATAAAATCGCTCTAACCGATAGTCTCGAGCCTGCTGTGCTCGCTCATTGAATAACTCAGCCCACACAGGGGTCTGTGGCGCACGGTGAACCTGCTCTGGTCGCAAATAAAACATTCAGGCTTCCACCTTAAGCAATTAAGCTTCATATAAAGATGACAGATAAAGTCAAACATGCATGTCATGGAGAACTTTCGTTACACTGACCGCTAACAACGTACGACTTAACGCAACTTGTGCAAATAAGCTGCCACTAATAGCGAAACTTCATAAATTTTTGCGCATTGCTTAAAATAAGAAACGCGTCTTTGAGATTACGCCGCTCAAAATCCGATAGGTTTTCTGGTTCAATATTGTTATCTGGCTCATTGCCCGCTTCAATATCTAATGCCTGATGGCGAATGCGTACCATAGCGATAAACTCCATGGCATCACGCAGGTCGGGCCCACGTCCTTTGGGTAAAATAGTGGACTCAATCACATCATTTAACCGTTCAAACGAGTTGTGAGACTTAGAGCCTACCGCCAGCGCGTGTACCCGAATAAGATCAGCTAAAGGAGCCGTCCCCCGGCGCTTAAGGTTAATGGAGTTATTGTGCTTGCCGTCTTGCTCCATCACAAACTCTTTAAAAAAGCCCAGCGGTGGCGTACGTCCTAGAGCATTACGCGCCATGCTTGCTAAAAAGCGCGGGCTGCGCTGAGCTTGGCGAGCAATTAACGCATTCAGCTGATCAGCCCACTGGGTTTTGCCATACACACCGTCAAGATCAAAGAAAATTGAACTGTGTAATAAAGTCTGCGCACTAGGATTCGCTATCCAGTCACTAAAACAGTGCTCCCATTGGGAACGCGTTTTTTGCCACTGCACATTCGTCGCCATAATATCCCCAGTACAATAACTATAACCGCAGGCCGCTAAGCCATCGCTAACCCGCTTGGCCAGCGTGGCAAAATAGGCTCCGTGCTTATCCGCTTGGTAATGATTATCCAAAATAATGGCATTATCCTGATCAGTCACAATTAATTGCTCATCACGCGCCATAGATCCCAAAGCCAAAAAGCAATATGGCACAGGGGGCGGCCCCAGCTCCTGTTCGGCAAGCTCCAATAAACGCTGTTTAAAGCTGCGACCAATACCAGCCATGGCCGTACCAATCATTTTAGAATTAGCATCTTCATTTACCATGCGCACAAAGCACGCTCGAACATCATCAGCAATGGTGACCAACTCAGCCAACGTTTGCGCCTGAAATATGTGGCGTACAACAAACAAACTATTACGTGATTCATGGCGCATTACATCCGATAGCGCAATCACCCCCAGCGGTTGGCCTTTATGCAAAATTGGCAAGTGGTGCAAGTTATAGCGCAACATAATCAGCATGGCTTCAAATACAAACTGACCACTTTCTAATGCCAATAAATCTTCAGACATCACCTGAGCCACCCCAGTGTCACTGGGTAAACCTGTAGCCAATACGCGGGCACGCAAGTCTCGGTCAGTTAAAATACCCGCCACACTGTGCATACTTTGTGCTTGATCAGAAAGCACCAAGATAGAGGACACTCCTTCGGCAGTCATTTTTTGCGCCGCCTCTAGCACCGAGGCCGACAACGTAATAGTCACCGGCTCGCGCGAGATAAGCTCACGTACCGTTGAAGTTAATAGCTCGTCTCCGCCTTCTTGGCGTGATACTGCTTGGCGCAAACGCGCATTGTCTTCTACTTCTACATAATCGGCAAAAGACTCGTAGCTGTCATATAGCTCATTAAACACAGCTTCAGGCAGGCAATAGACTAAAGTGTCCTCTAATGCCGTGGCCGACATTCGCACCCTGTTATTCATCAACAAGCCCATTTGACCAAACAAGCTGCCTTCACTTAATCGGTTATGCAGCTCACCACTGCGTCTGTGCATTTCTACAGCGCCCGAGCGAATAAGATACAAGTCATGTACCAAATCGCCATAATTAAGGATTACGGTATCAGCGCGGTAATAGGCCACTTCTATTTGCTTGGCAATCGACTCTAACACTTCGTCATCTAGTCCATTAAACGGCACAAAACGACGAATAAAGCCGAGTATTTCTAACTGTTCCGCTTCCATATCACGACTCGCTCATCTTAGTAAAAGTGGAAGTGATTAACTCCCTATTCACCCACAACGCCCATTTCATATGGTGCTCGGAGGTAGGCACTGCTTTAGCTGTGCAATTAGGCTCGAACCCAATAAGATAAAAAGGGCGAAGCGCTTGGTGTTAGGTTACCCCTTCACGTTGCGCTTCGCCCCTCATATTGCTTATTTAGCCTGTGCTACCTGGGTTCAGACGCCAAGCCTTTAATTAAGGAAACGCACGACACCATAAGCACAATGGCAAACGGGAAGCCCGTTGATACCGCCATGGCTTGTAATGCCGCCAAACCGCCACCTAACATAAGCGCAATGGCCACTAAGCCTTCAAAACCACACCAAAATACTCGTTGTGGTTTAGGTGAGTTAACCTTACCGCCAGAGGCTATAGTATCAATCACCAAAGAGCCCGAGTCAGATGAAGTGACAAAGAACACCACCACCAGAATAATACCAATAAAGGAAGTGATCTGTGCCAGTGGTAACGCATCCAACATAATAAACAACTGTAACGGCACCTCGGCTCCCACTACCGTTTCATAGCCGTCAGCAACAAACTGATTAATCGCTGTGCCACCAAAAGCGGTCATCCATAATACACAAGCGGTAGAAGGAATTAATAATACCGACACCAAAAACTCACGCACGGTACGACCACGAGAAACACGCGCAATAAACATCCCCACAAAAGGTGACCAAGAAATCCACCATGCCCAATAGAAAGCGGTCCAACCTTGGGTAAAGTTGGCATCTTCTCGCTCAAATGGCATAGCTAGTGCAGGTAAGTTTTGGAAGTAAGCCCCCAGATTGCTGAAAAAGCCAGAAAGGATAAGCAGCGTCGGGCCCACTACAATCACAAATATCAACAATAAGGCTGCTAGCGCCATATTGATTTCAGATAACCGCTTCACCCCAGCATCTAGCCCAGCTAACACCGAAATAGTGGCAATACCGGTAATTAAGATCACCAGCACAATTTCGGTGATCGTGCCTAGTGGAATATCAAATAAATAGTTTAAACCGGCACTGGCTTGGGAAGCACCAAAACCTAGCGAGGTTGCTAAGCCAAACATGGTCGCAATTACCGCCAAGGTATCAATGACATGCCCAGGCCAGCCCCACACCCGCTCACCTAGCAGCGGATAAAACACTGAACGCACAGTTAAGGGCAACCCTTTATTAAACGAAAATATTGCCAAGCCCAGTGCTAGTACTGCATAAATCGCCCAAGGGTGTAGCCCCCAGTGATAAATAGTGGCCGCCATACCTAAGTTAGTAGCCGCTGCAGCATCACCCACGGCACCGCCTAAAGGAGCCCAGTCGGTACGTACACCGTCTTCTAGGGTCACACCTGCAAACGAAGTACCAAAGTGAGATAAGGGCTCAGACACCCCATAAAACATCAAGCCAATGCCCATGCCTGCGGCAAACAGCATTGAAAACCACCCCAAATAAGTAAAGTCTGGGGTTGCCTTAGTACCACCAATACGAACCCGCCCCAAAGGCGAAAGAATTAACCCTATGCACACCAACACAAAAATATTGCCGGCACTTAAAAAGAACCAATCTAGGCTTGAAGTTAGCCAAGCGCGCAAGTCTACAAACAAAGGCGCAACTTGGTTTTGAAACGCCAAGGTTAAAAACACAAAGGCCACAATCGCCAAGCCCGAGATCATGAATACCCGATTGTGAATATCTAGCCCAAATGGACCTATTTGCAGCGCAATATTATCTTGCCCTACCTGATAATCGGTATTGATGGGATTGACCTTACCGTCCGGTGCAATCACATCATTATTGTCTTTATCTGTCATATCAGATCCCTTTTGGTCTTAAAATGTCCTGATAGCCGCGATAAATTTATATCGCGACATCTAGCTGTAATATAACATAAAAAGTTAAAGCTGCGTTTAAGCGCATCCGTTTTTAGACATAAGTCATTATAGTGCCATTGTAGAGAGCGCAAAGTAGACAGGCATGAAGACTGTACCAGGTACCAGGCACCAAGCCGAAACAGACAATATCAGTGACTTATCGCCACGGAAAATGAAAGCTGAAACCAACACTCAGCCGTCTTACTGGGCTTGCCCCGGTATCTCGTGGTTAGGTTTTAAGGCTTAACTTCCAGCTTCGGGCTTCAAGCTTTCAATGCGGCATCTATATCGGTGGCGCTGTGGCGGTTTTCTAAATAGGGCCCTGCTTGGCTTGCAGTACGATTAACAATGCGTCCTCTTTGTACGGCGGGTCGTGCGGCAATGTCTTTAGCCCAGCGCTGTACATGCACATAGCTTTTTGCATCTAAAAACGTCGCGGCATCATAGGTTTCGCCTAGCACCACACAGCCATACCAAGGCCAAATGGCCATATCGGCAATACTGTATTCATCGCCGGCAATATAAGTATGCTGGGCAAGTTGCTTATCTAGCACATCAAGCTGTCGCTTAGCTTCCATGGTAAACCGGTTAATGGCGTATTCAATTTTCTCTGGCGCATACTGGTAAAAGTGCCCAAAGCCACCACCTAAATACGGCGCCGAGCCTTGCAGCCAAAATAGCCAATTCATAACCTCGGTGCGTTGCGCTAACTCCTTGGGCAAAAAGTGATCAAACTTCTCGGCCAAATACAGCAAAATTGCCCCCGATTCAAACACCCGCAACGACTTATCCTTTGAACAGTCTAGCAAAGCAGGAATTTTTGAGTTGGGGTTCACCTCAACAAAACCACTACCGAACTGGTCGCCTTCGCCAATATTGATCAAGTGCGCATCATACTCGGCTGCAGTCACACCCAGCGCTAACAGCTCTTCCAGCATAATAGTCACTTTTTGCCCGTTGGGCGTACCTAACGAATACAGCTGCAACGGATGTTTACCCTTAGGTAAGGGGGTGTTGTGCGTCGCCCCCGATGTGGGCCGATTAATGCTCGCCCAAGTATTCCCGTCTGCCACTGGTTGCTGCCATACCTTAGGTACCTGATATGCGTGAGTCATATAACCTCCTTAAAAATCTAGCCTCGTAACTTCTCTTTCGGTATAGATACTACCTAATATCTGCAATGCCTGCATGATGCTAGGTAAATTTTACATTGAGACAATAGGCACACCACACCAGTAACGCTTAATATTTATACAAATAATGCGTGAAAAATGGAGGCTATATCAGTATAATCTGTTATTGTTGTCTTGCTGGTCAAAACCATACTTAAAATGAGTATTTACAGCTTAACGTCAATAAAATGAAAGTTAACAAACTTTTAACTCATTTCGACCCGATGAGCCGAATTTGTATTAACTTAATAAAGATATCAATCGGTAACCAGGAAAGGAAATGAATGATGTTATTTCAAGTTAAAAAAACGCTGCCAAAATTGAAGCGTTAGAAAAAGAACTGGCAATTTATTATGGTGCAGAAAAAGATTTACGGAAAGAAATGATCTACTGCTCTATAAATAGTGACTATAAAATAATAGAAGCTAATACATTATTTTATGAATCACTGGGATATTCACCAAATGAAGTCAGCAACCTTAATATAAAAGAACTCCTTTTCCCTCTATCTCTAGAAAAAGAACATACGAACAATATGCTAAATGCCATTAACAATAAAACGCATTGGCATGGTGCTTTGCAGTTAAAACATAAAAATAACGATGAAGTTTGGTTTAGAAATATACTACAGCCACACTTTGATAAAAAAAGCAAACAGCTTATTTACTCTCTATACTCGTGTGAATTAACTAACACCATTGCTCAATCTCGTCAAGATAAAGATATGCTAATGGCGCTAGATCGCTCGGTTGCTGTGATTGAATTTAGCCTAGATGGTGTCATATTAAATGCAAATGATAACTTTCTAAATAGCGTTAATTACCATAAAGGTGAAATACTGGGTAAGCATCATCGTATTTTTTGTGAACCATCTGAAGTAAACTCTCAACAATATGTAAATTTTTGGAATACGTTGGCATCCGGTGAGTTTGTGTCAGATCGTTTTAAACGCTTAGACAAATATGGAAACATTGTTTGGTTAGAGGCCAGTTATAACCCTGTTCATGATGATAGCGGTAAGCTTTATAAAGTAGTTAAATTTGCTACCGAGATTACAGAGCAAATGAATAGAGAGCTAAAAATATCTGAAACCTCAGAAATTGCTTATGATATATCTAAAAAAACAGACCAAGATGCAACAACAGGCATTAATGTCATTAATCACACAACCCAGACAATGAATGCGCTGTCGGAGCAAATGGATACTGCCAGCCACAGTATTTATGAGCTTGACACTCAGTCTGCAAAGGTTGCTAGCCTGGTGGACAGTATTAGTGGTATTGCAGAGCAAACTAACTTATTGGCATTAAACGCGGCAATAGAGGCGGCACGAGCCGGCGAGCAAGGCAGAGGGTTTGCTGTCGTTGCTGATGAAGTACGTAGCCTTGCCTCAAGAACCAGCTTAGCCACCGAACAGATAATTGAAGTGGTAACAGAGAATAAGCAGCTCACTAGCCAAGCAGTGGCAGTAATAGAAGAAAGCCTCAAACAGGCAAATGATGCCCTGCAACTTTCTTATGAAGCAGGACAGGTGATGAATGAAATTCAATCTGGTGCAAGACAAGTCGTCGATGCAGTATCTAGCTTTAACAACACTCTTTAATTAACCCAACGCTAATTTGCGCTTTGGTAGAGGTCGCTTTAGCTGGCCAATTTTGCGCAGAAAAATTAAAGCGCCACCGGCCAGCTGAAGCGGCCTCTACTAATCACTAAAAAATGATTGGGGATTGGAACACCGCGTTTATCTGTTATCACGGCATTTCTATTTTCTATTCACCAATCCCTGTTTTATTGAGCTTGGCGCTGCTTTAATCCCTACTCACCAGTCCCTTTTTAACTTTCAGCTTGACGTTGTTTATGATGTTCTTGGCTAAAGGTAATAAAGGCTTCTGGCTTTAGTGGCGGAGAATACCAATAACCTTGGACAACAGTACAGTCCATTTCTTTTAGTAACTCAATATGTTCAACACGCTCTACCCCCTCGGCAACCGTATCACAGCCTAAATTTTTGGCCATGTTAATCACAGTTTCAGCTAGGCGACGGTCTTGGCTGTCGATATCCATGTCCTTAATAAATGCCCGATCAATTTTTAATACCGACACCGGCATTGTTTTTAGATACGCTAAGGAAGAATAGCCAGTACCAAAGTCATCAATTGCAATAGAAATACCCTGCTCTGCCAATCGGTTTAGTTGACTAATGGCTAATTCTACATTTTTCATTAAGCCCGACTCTGTTACCTCAACCTCAAGTGCCGATAATGGCACTGTGCTCGCTTTAAGCTGCGCAATTAATTTATCAGCAAAGTCAGGCTGTGATAACTGCAATGCGGCCACATTAATGGCAACTTTAAAGTCACTAGGCACCTGCTGATGGGTAAACCAAGCTTCAAGTTGCTTAATGGCTTGGTGTATCACCCAATCACCAATGCGCAATATTTCTCCGCTTGTTTCAGCTATCGGAATAAAATCAGCCGGAGAGACAAATCCCAACTCAGGGCTAATCCAGCGTAATAAAGCTTCGGCACCAATAATACGTCCATTGTTCAAAGCCACTTTAGGTTGATAAACTAAAAAAAGTTCATTGTTATCAATGGCACTGCGCATGGCTTGGCGACACTGGTTAAGGCTAACCATATGTTGCTCTAACTCCGGCTGATACCACTGCCAACGATTATACTCAGTAGGTAACGCCATAGAAGCTAAGCGTACTAAATCTTCAGCCGACTGATAAACAAAACCACTGTGACTAATGCCAATGCGCACACCAATATGCAACAGCAAATGCCCCAGTTTAAAAGGCTGATTCATAAACTCAATCAATTGATTAGCACAACTAGCAATGGTGTTTTCTGTGGCTTGGCCAAACTCCAATAGCAGCCATTCATTTCCTCCCCATACCCCTAGCTGCTGCAAGTCATGATTTTTAGAATATAAGCGTGAACACCGCTGCAAGCGATCCCCTACGGCTTTACTCAGCATCTCACTTGTCTCATAACCGTGCACTCTGGCAATATCATCCATGCCTTCTAGCACAATAAAGTACAAAATAGCCTCGGCACTGCACAGTGCTTTAGACTGTACTGCCATGGCTTTTATAGAAGAAATTTGTTCTTGCTCTTGCTGCAATCTTTCTTTTAATAAGGCTAATAATCCCCAGCGGTTCGGCCGTTCTGTTACCGGATCTGCTAACGATAACCGCTGTAACTCACAGGTGCGCTGCTTAACTAAACCTTCTAATAGCTCAGCCCTGTCGCTGCGATCACGCAATAAAAAGTGTAACTCCAAGGTGTTGTGAATACGTTGCAAGACTTCAAGTCTGTCAAAAGGTTTAGATAAAAAGTCTCGGGCACCTAAATTCAGCGACTGTAAACGTGTTTCGGCATCAATTTGCGCACTTAACACAATAACGGGGGGAGTCTGAGTTGGCCAATGCCTTTTTAATAACTCCAGAATTTGGTAGCCATCAATATGAGGCATACGAATATCTAGCAGTATTAGATCAGGCATTTTTTTTGTAAGTATGGCTTCAACACAACGAGAGTCCGTTTCACAGCGCACTGCGTTATAGCCATAATCCTCTAATAGCTGAAAGATAACTTCAACATTAACGGGATTATCATCAACAATTAAAATGTCGGCATTGTCGTAAACAAGGGGAATTCTTGGCATTATTATTCAGCCTCTAACAAAGTATTTAAAACGACAAGCAACTGTTGAACATCAATAGGTTTTGTTAAATATTCTTGAAAGCCTGCTTGACTGGCTTTTTTAAAATCACTAGACATAGCATTAGCTGATAATGCCACTATGGGGATATTGGCCGTTAATGGGTTACGTCTCAATAAATTAGCAGCATCAATACCACTCATACCGGGTAGGTTAATATCCATTAAGATCAAGTCAGGTGGATCAGAGCATGCAATTTCAAAGGCTAACTCAGCAGAGTGTGCACAAATTAGTTGTCTATCATCTTGTTCAGCAATGACATCTTTCATTAACCTTTGGTTAGCGGGATTATCTTCAACATACAAAATTGTCTTTTTCTTAACAGCCATAGCCGACGGCTCTTGCGCCGCTAAATTGCCTGGCATAGTCACGGCCACACTCGCCTGCTCAGACGCATCTGAAATAACCAACGGCAGCTTAAACCAAAACTCACTGCCTTTAGCTAACTCACTCTGCACCCCAATGTACCCGCCCATTTTTTCAACAATATTCTTTGTTAACGCCAACCCTACCCCTGTACCTTCAATAGCACTATTTTCTGCGCCTAAACGGTTAAAGGGCTTAAATAGCTGCTCTATATCACTAGGCTCAACACCTTTCCCTGTGTCTTTAACAGACACAACCAATACATTAGCATCAGCTTCACAAAAAATACTGACTCGCCCATCTTCTTTATTATATTTAATCGCATTACTTACTAAGTTTATAATCACTTGCTTTAAACGAGTATAGTCAGCCATTATTAATGGAGCTTGCTGTAAGCTGTTACTTAACTCAATTTTAATACCGTGCTTTTTAGCGATCGGCATCAATCCATCGCATGCTTCTACTATTACCTCATATACCGCAATTGGCTCAAGCGACATATTAATATGACCTGCCTCTATTTTAGCTAAATCAAGAACTTCATTAATCAAATTAAGTAAATGACAGCCCCCTTTATAAATTTGTTCAACTTGCCTATATTGCCGTTTATTAAGTGGAGTGCGCTCATTACTTTGTAACAATTGGGCAAAGCCCATAATAGCATTAAGGGGGGTGCGCAGCTCATGACTCATGGAAGATAGAAAATCGGTTTTTGCTCGGCTAGCCTGCTCGGCCACATCTCTGGCTTCACGCAACTGTTCGGTAAACTCTTCTTGCTCGTTAAGCTGTCGATATAATTTAATTAATAAAGCACAGGTTGAGTTAAAAGGCTCTAACCAAGTGACTAAGTCTTGTGTGTAATCATCTGCACAATTAGTCATGGCATACATACCAATCACTTCACCATCTGAAACAATGGGCACGCCCAAATAATTATCGAATGACGGGTGATCTTTCGGCAGCCCTTTTATTTGTTGATCACTTAAATTATTATCAATGACCACTTTACCTTGACTAAAAACTTGACCAATAATACTGTCTGAGCTTTTAATATTAACATCACCTGCACGCAGCTGATAAATCAAAGATTTAAACTCATCACTCCAATCAGGCTCAGGCTCAGTAATCGCGTGCATTTTTAATACTGGCTGTTCATCTTCAGTCAGCACTTCTCCTATAAATAAATATTGGCTATTAGTTAACTCTCTTAATGCTGACTTTAAAAATGCCCACAATTGATTACCCGACATAAGAGCATGGTAATCTGTCAACCCTTTATGAAGTACACTTAATAACTGCTGCTGTTTTTCTAATTTACGCTGAGCATACCAAATATCATTAATATTATGGGTTACACTCACAACGCCATAAATTTCGCCATCGGCATTTAGCAGCGGAGATTTAGTGACATCAAAGCGGGTTTGTCCGTCTAACTCAACTAATACATTTTCTGTGCGGCCAGTTTCAAATACCCGCTTATCACTGTCTAAGGCGGCTTGTATTAATGACGTAGTAAAAAAGCCGTCAGGTGTTAAGCCAGTCACATTGGTTACAGACTCAGGAAATAACTTAGCAAATGCTTGGTTAGCAATTAAATATTCGCCCTCTTTATTAACTGCAAAAATAGGGTCGCGGCTGGCATCAATAATAGAGCGCAATAATGCATGCTCTTCTCGTTCACGCTGCTCTGCCTGAAACTCATCAGTTAAGTCGGTTAAAATACCAATAAACTCTAGTTGTTCGGGGTGATGCGGGTCTCGAACTTGCTCTACTGCTAAGTGAATGGGGATATGCCGTCCATCTTTATGCAAAGAAGCGACGCGCCGACCTTGGCCGATAATTTTTTTAGTACCACTGCGAATATAGTTATCTAAGTAACTATCATGATCATTTGCCCACTTTGAGGGCATGAGCACCTTCACATTTTGGTTAATCAACTCAGAGCGCTCGTACCCCAGGGCGAACGCATGAGTGTTTAATTTTTAACCACTGATTGTATGCCAGCTA
>NZ_JBQDEX010000003.1:18611-49392 GCF_052084945.1 Oceanisphaera sp. | reverse complement strand
AGCAAAGATGGCTAGCCCAGTGGCGTGTCGTGGAAGGTGACTCTGTTTCCTCTAGATCCAGCTTTAAATCAGATCACATTTTTACTTAGATTGGTATAAAGCGTCTACTCCACCGACACGCTGCAAGCACCTCCCTGTAACGCTCTGCACATGACGTCCCTGTCATGTGATGGTCGCTGATGTAGATCCCTTTATCCTCCCTTGCACCATAAAGTCGTATGACGGCTGGGCTAGCTGGCTATTTAGTGCAGTAGGCCTTAATTTTGGTCACTATCATGCTCGACCAGGGCAAAAATACATAACTAATCAGCACCACATTAATTAACACTAAAATACTGTTACGCCAGTGTGGTGCCAATAGGCCGGGTAAATATTCATCGGCTAAATAGCGTAAAATATTGCCGAGCAATAAAATCCAAAAGATTAAAATCGCCACCGTTTCTATTTTTCTTAACTGCGCTCTAGGGTGCAACAGCAATGCAAGATCATCAAATTGGGCATGAGTCACACTGTCGTGGGAGTAAAGGTCAAGCTCAGTAACAAAGCTATTACGAAGGGGCGACTTTTCCCACTGACTTAAGCTCTCACTTGAGTCAAACGCAAATACCGTTACCAACTCACTGTAATCGGCGTGATGAGAAAAGCTGTTTTGCAGTCCCACAAAGCCGGGTTGATTGGCCATGGCCTTTTGGGTTTTCCCTAACGATTGCTCAATTTTAGCCATCAGTTTTTTCGGGAACCGGCGCACAATCACCGAAAGTAGTGGCCGCTCTTCTTTAGACATAGTGACTATCCTGCTGTATGAATGACCTGATCGCCAGCCAACTAAAAGGGACAGGGGCAATGTCCGTGCATGGGCGTATTAAGGGTGGGATGCTCAAAGTATAAATCGCTAGCATGTAACAATAAACGATCGGCAAGCGACTGACTGTGGGCGCTGGAGTATAAGTCACAACCCCAAATAGCATGCCCTATGGCGTGACTATGAATACGCAGTTGATGGGTGCGCCCAGTCAGCGGAGTAAACTCGACTCGGCTTAAGCGCGGCGCCTCTAACCGGGCCAATACTTGATATTCGCTGATGGCTGCTTTACCGGTGGCATCACAAATTTTAACCCGAGGAAACAGCGCGCTGTCTTTTGCTATTGCCGCTGTAATACGGCCTTGATCCCGCTCTAGCCAGCCTTCTAGTAAGGCTAAATAGCGCTTTTGTATCGTTCGAGCTTGAAACTGCTTATTCAGCTGTTTTGCCGCTATCGCATTCAGTGCCACCACCATAATACCAGAGGTACCAAAGTCTAAACGATGCACCAGCTTTGCATGGATAAAGGCCGGAGTTACCCCAGGCTGCCCCTGCACTAAGCGATAATGTACTGAATCCCAATTAAGGGGGTGCTTGCCCGACAAGCTCAATAGACCGCTGGGTTTATTAATCAACAAGATATCGTCATCTTGATATAAAATACCGACCATATCGTGGCATTTCGGGGCAACAAAGTCATCAACCATGGGGGCTATTTGCGCGCCAACAACCGACATCATATCTTCCTAGTTAAGTTATTTAACGAGCATGGCCCTTTCATCTAAACATTCACTTGACCCCATTTCGAATTCTCGACAAATCCAAGGTCTTTGCTCATAAATAGTGCACAGAAACGTTGTTCTGTCGATGGCCGAGCACCAACCATCCTCTAAGCGCCGCATGGTTTGTGCGCCCCACTTGTCTTCACTAATGTGCTCTTGTGGTACGCCAGTATCGGTAATTAACATCACCTCTAAACGACAACAGCATGCCTGACAACTGGCACAAGTGACCTCGGTTTCGGGGATGTTTTTAACATTAATGCCCACTCACACTACCCATTCTTACTTTGCATTTATTTGACTATCCTACCTCCTTCACCTTATCAATTATACCGCCCACCTCAGCCTGATGGTGATTTAGCTTCATCTGCAAAAAACGAGTGTTAGAATAGGCCAACCTCAGCATACATAGGAAGAAAAATGAAATTTGTACTATTGGCTATTGTGGTATTAGTGGCGGTATTTTATTTCGTTAGGCAGTCTAATAATAAAAAAATCGCGCTTGAAAATATCACCGCAGGGAAGGCGTTTTTAGCTACTAATAAAATACATCCAGAGGTGATAGAAACAGCGTCTGGATTACAATATCAGGTGCTACAAAAAGGTGAAGGCAGCACTCACCCTAGTGCTAAATCTACGGTAGAAGTGCATTATCATGGCACTTTATTAGACGGCACCGTCTTTGATAGTTCAGTCGAGCGTAATGAGTCGATAAGCTTCCCACTTAATCGTGTGATCAAAGGTTGGACGGAAGGTGTGCAGTTAATGGTGGAGGGAGACAAGTTTAAGTTTTTTGTGCCCTCAAGATTAGCCTACGGCAATAATGGTGCAGGCCCCATAGCACCGGGCACTTTGCTTATTTTTGAAGTTGAGTTGCTGGCAATTCAATAGCCCTGTTTACTTTTAAGCCTAAAGCTGACAAGCATGCCCCTTATTTTTTTAATGTATTAAGGGGCCTTATTAAGCACTAACGCTGGAGGCGGCGAGTCCAATCTGTTAAAGCAAGCATAAGCTTTTCAATAAATTCAGCGGTTTGGCTATCATTAAGTTCGCCAAGTTCTGAGAATTTTTCATGAGCTTGAGCAATCATGACTTCTGGTTTATTCACAAAATGCACGTCCATAGAAACCATCATTTGTCGCAACTGATACTGTGCTCGCACCCCTCCTAATATCCCCATACTGGCGCTGATAATGGCCGCGGGCTTATCCGAAAACGGCTGGGGCTTTTGCCGAGATAACCAATCGATGGCATTTTTTAATACCCCAGAAATTGAGTAGTTATATTCAGGCGTGGCAAATAATAGCGCGTCGGCACTGGCGATTTTTTTAGCTAATGCCAATACCGCTTTAGGTGCATGCTCGCCATCCAGCTCTTCGTTATAGAGGGGCAGTTGACTGATATCGAGCAATTCAATATCACAGTCTTGCGGAGCCAGCGCCATGGCCGCTCGAATAGCGGCGCTATTATAAGAGCCAGCCCTTAAACTCCCCGACAGTGCCACTATCTGTAATTTACGACTCATACTCTCCCCTTACCAAGCTATAAAGTGTTATTCAGCATAACGAATTTTTATTAAAAAGTGTCGGCTAAACGTATAAAAAAACCAAGTCAGCAGACTTGGTTTATTTTTTATTGCCGCTTATTACAGCCATTAAATTCCTTGACGGGCTTCGCGCATGAGACTTTTCATATCGCGAATGGCTTTCTCTAAACCATCAAAGGCCGCTCGGGCGATAATGGCATGGCCAATATTAAGCTCTAGCATTTCAGGGATCGCCGCAATCGGCTTTACATTATGATAGTGCAAACCGTGACCGCCATTCACCTTCAAACCAATATCACTGGCATAAGACGCCGAGGCTGCAATACGCTTTAACTCAGCGCCGCGCTCCGACTCACTTTTAGCATCAGCATAGTGGCCGGTGTGAATTTCAATATAAGGGGCACCCGCGCTGACGGCGGCATCAATTTGCACTCTGTCGGCATCCACAAACAAAGACACTGTTACCCCTGCCTCTTTAAGCCGAGTTACCGCAGCCGTGATTTTGTCTAACTGACCGGCCACGTCTAATCCGCCTTCGGTAGTCAACTCTTCGCGTTTTTCTGGCACCAAACACACAAAGGCAGGCTTGATACGGCAGGCAATATCCAACATTTCATCGGTCACTGCCATTTCAAGGTTCATGCGTGTTTCAATGGTCTGGCTTAAAATATCCACGTCGCGATCGACAATGTGACGTCTATCTTCACGTAGGTGCACAGTAATACCGTCGGCACCGGCTTGTTCAGCGATCGCAGCCGCGTGCACGGGATCAGGGTAATTAGTGCCTCTCGCATTACGCAAAGTGGCAATATGATCGATATTTACACCTAAATATAATTCACTCACTGCGACTTCCTCTCTTTCCTTTGATAAACAAAGCGCGACTGCGCAAGGCTCGGCCCCCCAAGTAAGGCGCCAGGGCTTGGCGACTAAAGCGCTTAGCCGACACTAGTACATCGGGTCGGGTTAAATCGAGTTCGGCCAGTGCATAAAGATGCTCACCAGCATAAGCGCCCGGCTCTGGCTTAGCCAACTGTATAAAGCCTGATTCTGACTGATATTGATACCAAGCCTCTGGCTTAATAGCCTGTCCGCTATCGGCATCAAGGGTAAAGTCGACGCCATAGCCTAATATATTAAGCAGATAAAACTCAAAGTGGCGCAAGCAAGGTTCAATGCCCACCCCATTCGCTAAACTGGTTAGCGTTTGATAATAGGCATCAAATATTTCATCAAACGGGGTGTGGGTTTCTAGTAGATAAAATATCAGCTCATTAAGGTACAAGCCACTATAAAGTGCGGTTCCCGTTAGGCGAATGGCTGGCGCGGTGGCTTCCGCTTTTAATAAGGTTTTAAGCTCACTTCTACCAGAAAAACGAATATCTAGCGGCACAAAGGGCTGTAACAGCCCTTTAAGTGCAGAACGTGGGCGTCGACTGCCTTTAGCAATCAGGCTTTGTCGCCCTTGTTCGCGCGTAAACACATCAACCAACTGGCTGGTCTCACTGTAGGGCCGACTATGAATAACGAAGGCGGCATGCGCCGTCATTAATCTTCACCGTACCCTAGGCTGCGCAGAGCGCGCTCATCGTCCGCCCAACCAGATTTCACTTTCACCCACAGTTCAAGAAAGACTTTTTGCTCAAGCAAGCTTTCTATATCTAAGCGTGCTTCAGTACCAATCACTTTCAGCTTTTCACCCTTGTTGCCAATGACCATGCGTTTTTGCCCAGTGCGCTCAACTAAGATCAAACCGTTAATATGCACTATGCCTTGCTCATCAACCTGATAGCGCTCAATTTCAACCGTTACGGAATAAGGAAGCTCGTCTCCTGTAAAGCGCATCAGCTTTTCACGGATAATTTCTGCTGCCATAAATCGTGACGAGCGATCGGTAATATAATCTTCAGGAAAGTAGTGAATAGAAGGGCTCAAACGAGCTCGAGCTAACTTAGCAAGCGTATCGACATTGGTGCCTTTCTCTGCAGAAATAGGCACTATGTCAGCAAAATCCATCTTAGTTGCCAGCCATTGCATGTGCGGCAGCAGCTCTTCTTTGGTTTCAACGTTATCAATTTTATTAATGGCTAGCACCACTGGGCAGTCCATGCGGCGCAGCTTGTTAACCACCATTTCGTCGTCGTCGGTCCACTTGGTGCCCTCTACCATAAAGATCACCATCTCAACATCACCCAGCGAGCTGGACGCTGCGCGATTCATCAAACGGTTAATGGCCCGCTTTTCTTCAATATGAAGCCCTGGGGTGTCCACATAAATGGCTTGATACGCCCCATCGGTGTCAATGCCCATAATGCGGTGGCGCGTAGTTTGTGGCTTACGCGAGGTGATGCTAACCTTTTGTCCTAATAAGTGGTTGATCAGAGTTGATTTCCCAACATTAGGTCGGCCAACAATGGCAATAAAGCCACAATAGGTTTGTTCTTTAGCTGTCATAATAATACTTCCAGGGCATGTTCGGCGGCCGATTGTTCGGCTTTACGACGGCTAGTACCTAAGCCTATCACCGGCTCTGGTATGCCTTCTATTTGGCAGTGCACGGTAAACTTTTGGTTATGGGCTTCGCCCACCACATGCACCACAGAATAAGTGGGCAATGGCTTGCGCTTACCTTGCAAAAGTTCTTGTAGGCGAGTTTTAGGATCTTTTTGATCAATTCCCGGTTGAATATCATTCAACCGTTTGTCATACCAAGCCAATAACATAGTTTGCATCTGCTCAATATTGGCATCTAAATATACAGCACCAATAAGTGCCTCTACTGCATCTGCCAAAATCGACTCACGACGAAAGCCACCACTTTTTAACTCGCCAGGGCCTAAAATTAAATACTCGCCTAACTCAAACTCACGCGCCAGCTCAGCTAAGGTTTTTTCTCGTACCAAGGTAGCACGCATGCGTGACATATCGCCTTCATTTACCTTAGGAAAACGATGAAACAACGCATCGGCAATAACCATGCTCAATAGTGAATCACCTAAAAATTCCAATCGCTCATTATGGCGAGCTCCAGCACTGCGATGCGTAAGTGCACGCACCAACATGGTTTGGTCTTTAAAGCTGTATCCCAGTTTTTTTTCTAATATATGCAGTTTTTTCATTAATGAATTGCGCCTATGCGGCTAAAGCGAACATTACTGGGTACCCAAGTCGGCAGCCAGCTATCGGCATTACGTTCAAATTCAAAGCTAACCCAAATAGCCACGGCCTTACCCACTAAGTTTTCTTCCGGTACAAAGCCCCAAAATCGACTGTCGGTACTGTTGTCTCGGTTATCGCCCATCGTAAAATAGTGACCATCAGGCACCACCCACTCATTAAGAGCGGTGTCGGATTGGCGGTAATACATGGATACTCGGTCCGGTAGCATGGGGTTACGCAATATATGATGCGGTTGCTTAGTTAAACTCTCACTGAAGCGCTCAAGCTTAACCCCCATCTGAGAAAACGCACTGTGTTGTGCAGCGCTCAACTCTACTGGAGCAAAGTCAGCACAAGGCTCTTCCTGACAGGCTGGCTTAACAAACAGCTGCTTGTCTTGGTAGACCACTGTGTCTCCCGGTAAACCAATCACCCGCTTAATATAGTCAATGCGCGTATCTTCAGGGTATTTAAAGACTACAACATCGCCACGTTCAGGCTGCCCAGTTGGGATAAGCGTGGTATTGCTGACCGGCTCCTTTAAGCCGTAAGCAAATTTTTCAACTAAAATAAAGTCACCCACCAACAAGGTCGGCATCATGGACCCTGAAGGTATTTGAAAAGGCTCATAGATAAAGGAACGCAGCACCAACACCACGGCAATCACTGGGAAAATAGAGCGAGCTTGTTCAATCCAGCCCGGTACTTTAGCCGCCTTTGCCAAGGCTGCTTCGTCTACTTTATTACCATGCGCATGTTGTGCTTTGGCAATCTTACGAGCCCGGGCAGGAGCCCAGCGCCACTTATCCAGCGCCCAAATAATACCGGTCACCAGCGTGACCAGCACTAGGATCAAGGCAAAGTTACTTGCCATAATTACTTATCCTTTCCAACGTGAAGAATAGCTAAGAAAGCATCTTGGGGAATATCAACTCGCCCTAACGACTTCATCCGCTTCTTACCTTCTTTTTGCTTAGCCAGCAGCTTTTTCTTACGGCTAACGTCACCACCATAACACTTAGCGGTCACGTCTTTGCGCAAGGCTTTAACTGTGCTGCGAGAAATAATCTGGCTACCAATAGACGCTTGAATGGCAATATCAAACATCTGACGCGGAATAAGCTCACGCATTTTCTCAACCAATAAGCGGCCACGATACAAGGCGTTATCTTTATGAGTAATAACTGCCAACGCATCAACACGATCGCCATTAATCATAATATCGAGGCGCACCATGTCAGCGGCTTCAAAACGACTAAAGCTATAATCAAGAGAGGCGTAGCCTTTACTACACGACTTCAAACGGTCAAAGAAGTCGAGCACCACTTCAGCCATGGGAATATCGTAACTTAGCGCAACTTGGTTGCCGTGATACACCATATTGGTTTGCATGCCACGTTTTTCAACGCACAGGGTAATAACGTTGCCCAAGTACTCTTGTGGCACCAAAATATGGCACTCTGCTATCGGCTCTCGCAGCTCTTCAATGTCATTAAGTGCGGGTAAGCCCGACGGGCTAGAAACATAAATAATTTCGCCGTCGGTTTGCACAATTTCATAGACCACTGTGGGGGCCGTCGTAATCAGGTCGAGATCATACTCACGCTCTAGTCGCTCTTGAATAATCTCCATGTGCAATAGGCCTAAAAAGCCACAACGAAAACCAAAGCCAAGAGCATTAGAGGTTTCAGGCTCATAGAATAATGAGGCATCATTAAGCGATAGTTTATTTAGCGCATCACGAAAGGCTTCATAATCATCGGCAGAAATAGGAAATAAACCTGCATATACCTGCGGTTTTACTTTCTTAAAGCCGGGTAAAGCCTTGTCTGAACCGTGTTTTGAATGTGTTAAAGTATCACCTACCGGTGCACCGTTAATATCTTTAATACCACACACCACCCAACCCACTTCACCGCAGTTTAAACCCTCAGTATCGTGCTGTTTAGGGGTAAAAATACCAATACGGTCTACGCCCCACACTTGTCCAGTACTCATCACTTTGATCTTGTCATGCTTCTTTAGGCGGCCTTGCTTAATGCGCACCAAAGACACCACACCTAAGTAGGAGTCAAACCAAGAGTCAATGATTAAGGCTTGCAGCTCACCGTCAGGATCACCCTCTGGTGGCGGAATTTGCTGTACCAGTCGCTCTAGTACATCTTCTACCCCCATACCGGTTTTCGCCGAGCAGCGCACCGCATCCATGGCGTCTATACCGACTATATCTTCGATTTCTTCTGCCACTCGCTCGGGCTCAGCTTGAGGCAAATCAATTTTATTAAGGATAGGAACCACTTCTAGTTCCATATCGAGGGCGGTATAGCAGTTGGCAAGCGTTTGAGCTTCCACCCCTTGCCCTGCATCCACCACCAAGAGCGCCCCTTCACAGGCGGCTAACGAGCGAGAGACTTCATAAGAAAAATCCACATGCCCGGGCGTATCAATAAAGTTAAGTTGATAGGTTTCGCCATCGCGAGCCTTATAGTCTAAGGTCACACTTTGGGCTTTAATGGTAATGCCTCGCTCGCGCTCCAGATCCATAGAATCAAGCACTTGCTGCTGCATTTCACGGTCCGAGAGGCCGCCACACACCTGTATTAAACGATCTGACAGGGTAGACTTACCGTGGTCTATGTGAGCGATGACGGAAAAGTTACGAATATGCTTCATAATGAAATTAAGGAGTCCGTAGTCTAAAAAGCGAGAGTCAAAGGCAAGATTCTACTGGATTAGCCCTACCGTGGCCAATCCTTAGTCGAGATTAGCCACGCTAAGCATGGGGCTGATGATAATCGGCTCTGTCTGTAGGCGATTGCCCTTGGCATAATGCGATGCTAACCAAAAACCAATCACGGCTCCTGCGCTGGCACTGGCCAATGTGCCAGCGTCCCCCATGCCAAAACCTACGCTGGCTAATAAGGCGGCGCCCAGCAATAACAATAACGGAAATAAATACACCACAATGGCGCTGCCAATTAAGCTATGCTCTGGGATGCCAATACGCACTTGCTGGTTTACAGTTAATGATAAGTCTGTAGTAATCAAAAAACGATGTTCTCGACCCGGTAGTGCTTTAGAGACGATGCCGGTACCGCATTGGCTGTTTTGCTGGCACTGGCCACAGGCCGACTTGCTAAAGCACACCACTTCTACACCACCTTCATATACCGCAGAAACGGTTGCAACTTCTTCAATCATGATGTTTGCTCAAATATTATCAGGCTCATTTACGGTGCTACGCTGGAGTCGTCACTCGTTTTTTGACGAGTAATAGATTCAGCAATTTTACGCGCGGTTTCAGCAGGAATGGCTCCCACAACCGTCACCTCTACCTGTGAGGCATTCACTAGGCTCAACAAGTGAGTCGCCCCTTGTCGCACTAACTGCTGGTGCATCTCACTATTATGCCCAGCTTTTGCAATATAAACAGAGACGTCAACCAAGCCATTAGACAACATTAAATAGTCTACTGCTTGTTCGGTAATAGGTAGCTTGTGTGTGTCTTGCGAGCTCAGCTCAAAACCATCAGGAGCCCACTCTATTCGCCAAGACGATGGTTGCTGCGGTGCAGGGTATACATCAGACACCGACATGACAGAAGGTAATGAAGCCTTTTCTAATTCTTTAATAAGCAGGCTAGGTTGCTCGCTAATATTAAGTGCCACCCCCACACTTTGCTCCACAACGCTAGCATCTTTAGACAAGGTATCTAATTTAACCAGCAAGCCGCTTTCTTGATCTAACCACAATGCGTACCCATAGTAGCCCGGCGCATTAGGCACCAAGCGTACCACTTGTGCGACACGCCCCAAAACACGACTGCGCCCTGCTGGCACAGCGTCATAATGATCTAATATGGGAAGAAGTGGCACCGCTTGCAGACGGTAAAAAAGTCCTGGCAGATTGGCACCTTTTAAAGTGTAACCACTATGACTTGCGTCAAAAAAGCTGGTTTTATCATCACGTTGCACAAATTCTCGTGGTCGACCATTAAGGTGAGTGAGGTGTGTTAGCTCCTGTCCATTAAAATGGCCTCTGGTTAAGCGCTTAGGCTCAAGCTGCCCTTGGCTGAATTCAATTAATGTGAGTTCAAAGTTCAGTTGTTGATAAGCTTGTTGCATGCGGTGCAGTATGCGCTCACTTGCATCTTCTTTGGCCATCACAGCACCAGACACTAAACCGGCTAATAGCAAGATAACCGCTGGTATCCCCTGTATTCTCAAGCTCATTACCTTTCATTTTGGCGCAGTCGTTGCTGCAACTCATGATCCATTAACAGCTCGTGAATGCGACGTTGCTGCTCTAAACGTGTTTGTTCGCTTACCGACTGATGCGGCTCCGCTTGATAATTTAAGCTAACAGGAGCCGCTCCGCCATTAAGTGGAATAGTATTAAGCACTGGTGATGGCAAATCATGTTGACTGTATTGCTGCACCCCTACTATTACCGCTGCTGATACAGAAGCTGCCACCGCAAATTGCCCAATATAACGTAGCACAGGTGATACTTTACCAAAGCGTGGCCGCACTACATTAGTGCTATTATCATGGCTGTGCTCAACATTGCTCGCCTTTTCATTTAATAATGCCTGCTTATCTGTTGCAGCAACTAACGCCGGCTCGTCTGTTAACGCCAAGGCTATTTTATCGCTTAAATCTAGATGCAAGTTATTGGGTAAGTCATTGCGTAATGCATCACCATAAAGGTGGTACCGGCCAAAGGTATCGGCCAACTCTGGCTGCTCACTTAATTGCTCAAGCAAGACTTTATCTTGGATTTCTCCATCTACCAATGCCGATATTTGCTCTTTATTTGCCATCACATCTGCCATCACAATTATTCCCCATTCAACCCTGAATTAAAGGTTGGATTCGCTTATCTATTGCTTCACGCGCTCGAAAAATACGAGACCGAACTGTACCTACTGGGCAGTCCATAACGCTGGCAATATCCTCATAGCTCATCCCTTCTAGCTCTCGTAAGGTTATCGCTGTTTTAAGATCCTCCGGCAGTGTTTCTATGGTACTAAACACCGCACGCTTGATCTCATCCGATAACATGAGTCGTTCTGGTGACGCTTGATCGCGTAAGCCACTGCCACCATCGTAATATTCTGCATCTTCAACTTCGACATCTCGCCCAGGGGGCCGTCTGCCTTGCGCCACTAAATAGTTTTTGGCGGTGTTAACGGCAATACGATATAGCCAAGTGTAAAAGGCGCTATCACCGCGAAACCCAGCTAATGCCCGATATGCTTTAATAAAGGCTTCTTGTGTCACATCTGGTATGTCTCCTGAGTTAGACACATATCGAGACACTAGGTTCGCCACTTTATGTTGATATTTTTTTACCAGCAGGTTGTATGCGTTTTTATCGCCACGCTGTACTCGTTCAACCAACTGCTGGTCTGTTAAATTATCGCTCATGCGAGCCGCGTAGCCTCCGAATAATCCGATACATTACTGCATCAGCACGTAATAAACGCATCCATATAGACTATAGATACCGACAAAAGTTCTAAAATATTCTGAACTCGTTTGAGAATAACAATTCTGGCTGCACCCTAAGCCTGCTTAAGATAATATAGAAAAACGATTCCTATTGAACCAATGATACTTTATGAAGGATCCTGTTGAATACCTTTGCGATGTCCTCATCATTGGCAGTGGAGCTGCTGGGCTGTCTTTGGCATTAAAACTGGCCGACCATGCCAATGTTCATGTACTCAGTAAAGGGCCGCTGGCCGAAGGCTCTACCTTCTATGCTCAGGGCGGTATTGCCGCTGTGTTCGATAAAACCGACAGTATCGAGTCTCATGTCAATGATACCTTAATTGCCGGTGCCGATTTATGCGATCCGAACGTAGTGGAGTTTACCGCCAGTCAAGCCCCCTTGGCTATACAGTGGCTAATTGACTTAGGTGTACCTTTTGATACCGAAGGCTCGCTCCACGGTCAACCGTCTTACCACCTTACTCGAGAGGGTGGCCATAGCCACAGGCGTATTTTTCATGCCGCAGACGCCACTGGCCGTGCTGTACAGCTGACACTCAATGAACAAGTACAGCAGCATCCTAACATTCATATTCTAGAACGGGTGAATGCGCTTGATTTAATTACCAGCGCAAAGCTTGGGTTATGCGAGCCCTCCTCCCACAATAGAGTATTGGGCGCCTATGTATGGAACCGCGATAAAGAGCGGGTAGAAACGGTACGCGCTCGCTTTATTGCCATGGCCACCGGCGGTGCATCTAAGGTGTATCAGTACACGTCAAACCCAGACGTGAGTTCAGGTGATGGCATCGCCATGGCGTGGCGCGCCGGTTGTCGGGTAGCCAATATGGAATTTAATCAATTTCATCCCACCAGTTTGTTTCACCCCGACGATAGTAACTTTTTGCTTACGGAAGCCCTGCGTGGCGAAGGCGCCTTACTTAAACGTCCCGATGGCAGCCGCTTTATGCCTGATTATGACGAACGCGGCGAGCTCGCCCCACGGGACATAGTGGCCCGCGCCATTGATCATGAAATGAAGCGGTTAGGGGCCGAATGTATGTTTTTAGACATTAGCCATAAAGCCCCCGACTTTATTCTGAAGCATTTTCCCACCATTTATGAACGTTGCCTAAAAGTCGGTATCGATATTACCCGCCAGTCTATGCCTGTGGTTCCTGCTGCACACTACACCTGCGGCGGTGTGATGGTGGATGATAAAGGCAAAGCAGATATTGACGGTTTATATGCAATTGGGGAAGTATCTTATACCGGCTTACACGGGGCCAATCGCATGGCGTCTAATTCACTACTTGAGTGCATTGTGTTTGCTCGGGCGGCAGGCCAAGATATATTAGCTAAATTAGCCACTACCCCTGAGCCGCCAACTTTGCCGCTGTGGGATGAGAGTAAAGTGGCCGATTCAGATGAAGAAGTAGTGATCCATCATAACTGGCATGAGCTGCGCTTATTTATGTGGGATTACGTGGGCATAGTGCGTTCTAACAAACGGCTAGCGCGGGCGAAACGGCGCATAGACTTGCTACAACAAGAAATTCAGGAATATTACGCCAATTTTCGCGTCAGTAATAACTTATTGGAGTTGCGTAATTTAGTGCAAGTTGCCGAGCTTATCGTTCGTTCAGCCATGGAGCGCAAAGAGTCTCGTGGGCTGCATTACACCCTAGATTATCCCGAACAACAGGACAACCCAAAGCCCACTATTTTAAAACCTTAACGCTCTTAGGGCTGCAATATTCTTAGTGGCAATATTGCAGCCTAAGTGCAAGGATGAGCAAGCGCTGACCGATGAGAAGCCGCCCTTTGGTTTATCTGACGCCTTAGTGCTTACAGCGGCCCGAAAGGCCGCTATGTTTTAGGCTTTTCTGCCAGCAATATCCGTTGCGATAAACGGCGAAACGTCTCATCAGATACCGCGTCTTGAAATAACCAAAACGGCGGCCAAATATCATCCTCTAGCACCAGTAATAAAAAGCCAGGCCCAGTACGACTATAAGTAGACAGTTGCCCACTACGGCCATTAAGACTTAAGATACCTTGGTGATATTCGCCCTGTAACTGGTAACGAGTACTGCGATAATACAACAATACCGACACCAATAACCAAAACGGTGCAAACCAAATAAGCCGGTCAGCGCTTAGCAACAAACTGGCAGGCAACCACCATAAGCTGGCGGCAACCACCAGATAACAAGCATGTAACTTAGATGCCTTAGCGTTGATTGCGAATCTGGTTACGTTCAAGAATATATTCTACCATAGCCTGAAATTCGGCTTGTTCAGATTGCTGATGCCCCATAAACCAAGCAAACAAATCAGGGTCGTCACATTCTAATAAGCGACGAAATATCACTTTATGCGGCTCACTTAAGTTATCATATTCATGTTCAACAAAAGGGCCTAAAATAACGTCCAGCTCTAGCATGCCACGACGGCAAGCCCAAATTAAACGCGGTTTATCAGAAGAATTGAGCATGCGAGTATCCAAAAAATAACACAAAGCCCATAGTATAAGGTCTAATGAGTACTGACAAATGTGTTGGTCATCTTTACCATTAAGGTCACACTTCTTCATTAACTATTATTTAAGGGGAGCGCCATGTTGACTCTTTCTTCTTCTCCCGTACTTTATCCGCTTACCGATAGAGCGGTCATTAGTCTCACCGGTGACGATCGCATCAAGTATCTACAGGGCCAAGTGACCTGTGATATTGACCAACTTGAACTGGGCGAAGCCAGTTTAGCCGGACACTGTGATAGCAAGGGGAAATTGTGGGCCTCTTTTTGGCTGGCAAAATTAAATGAGCAGCTGGTATTAGTGCTTAATAACAGCGTAGTTGAGCGCCAGCTACCGGAGCTTAAAAAGTTTGCAGCATTTTCTAAGGCTGAAGTTACTGATACTACTCACGACTGGCATGTGTTTGGCCTAGCCGGAGAAGGTTTATCACAGTGGCTTAATGAACAGTTAGACGGCGATAATCAGTGGCCTGGCGGCGGCGTGGTGATCCCGGTGGCAGCAGAGCACGCTCTATTATTGTTGCCAGCCAGCACAGCAATACCCGACTTACCCCAAGGCGACGAGTTAGAATGGCAAGGATTAATGATCCAAGCCGGACTTCCGGATTTGAGTGCTGAACATCAAAGCGAATATATCCCACAGATGCTCAACTTACAGGCGCTCAATGGCATCAGCTTTACCAAAGGCTGCTATATGGGCCAAGAAACCGTAGCGCGGGCGAAATATCGTGGTGCTAATAAAAAAGCGATGTTTATATTAGCCGGCCACAGTGATGAACCCATTACTGTGAATCAAGATATAGAAATGCAGTTAGGAGAGAACTGGCGTAGAGCCGGTACTGTGCTTAGCGTGTACCAAAAAGACGGCGCCTGTCAGCTTACCTCTGTGCTCAATAAAGGGCTGGAGTCCGATGCGGTATTTAGAATTAAAGGCCAAGACAACAGTCGCCTGTCGTTACAACCTTTACCCTATGATCTGATAGACTAAGATTTAATCACTCTCTTTTCGTCAATATAGGTAAAGCGCAACCGCCTGATGTTTACTGAGAGATAATATACTAACCAATATCGCACTGTGCGCCGTTACAGTGCGATAGTTATTATAAGGAGTTGAAATGCGTACCACAGCTGATCGTATTCGTCATACCTTAGGGTTTGAGTTTATCGGTCTATTTATTTTCACCCCCTTTGCGACTGTAGTCTTTGGCTATAACATGTTTGAAATGGGTGCCATGGCCGTTGTTGGCTCTATTATTGCGACAGTATGGAATTATATTTACAACTTATTATTTGACCACGCCATGGTAAAATTGCGTGGTAACGTACATAAAAACACCCCGATTCGCGTCTTTCATGCTTTATTATTTGAAGGCGGTTTATTGGTGTTTTTCTTACCCATGATTGCTTGGTATTTTAGTATTACTCTTTGGCAAGCTTTTACCATGGGCATTGCTATGTCGGCTTTCTATGTTATTTATGCGTTTGTGTATAATCTGCTATACGACAAAATATTTCCTATTCCCAATACCCACTCTTTGGCAAGTAACCAAGGATAATAGCCACTCATTTTTAAGCCATTGTTAGCTTGATGGCCTGTGTGCTGAATGATCTGCAACTTCCACTTCAGCCTCTTCTGAGCCCGGTGCATCTAGGCGCTCATAAGGCCACCACTCGGGGTGATGAACACGTACATAGGCCAACATGTCTTCACGCAAGCGCATCGCCATAGACCAAGCACTAGAGGGATCGGGAGACATCGCATAAAAAGATATTTCTTGCCCCCAACGCGTATGTTTCGTCACATTAGCAGCCAGCGTATTGTGATCAATCACTCCCTCATCTTGCTTGGCAAACTCAATAAAAGCATCTCGCAAAGGGCGAATATCCGCTTTATGATCCAAAAATAAAGTAATGGTTTTCATAATACGGGCATCTTTCACCGACCAGTTTTCAAAAGGCTGTGATACAAAGTGTTTTACCGGCACAATAATGCGGCGCTCATCCCAGGTACGCAACCGAATAAAGGTGTAAAAAATACTCTCCACATACGCCCAGTTACCCTCAAACAGCACACTGTCCCCTATGCGTACCGGCTTGGCTAATGCAATTTGTAACGAGGCCATAATATTTCCCAGTACTGCTTGCCCTGCAATCCCCAGCAACACTGTCATGACACCTGCGGATGCCAGCAAGGAAATCCCTAGCGATTCAAATAAGTTCAGCTGGATCAACACCACTATAATAGACACTGCCACCATCACCAGTACTACCACACGACGTAGCGCATAAATAGAGGTGTACAGCTCACGCTCCTTAATACTGCGGGTATCATCAATGTCACCAATCACCCGTAAGGTGACGCGATTCAGAATGGCATCAATCACATTAAGCGCTGTTATACCAAGCCCTGAGACAATAATAATAATCAAAAACGGGCGCACAATATTGGTGGCAGGCCCAGAAAAAGACACGCCCATTTTAAAAAAAAGCTGGGCGACAATCGCCATGACCACCAATGCCAATGGCAAGCGTACTTTTTCTGCTGCTTGACGCAAAATAGCGCTTTTAGAATGACGCCCCAACCAATGAATCATTCGGTTAATGACATAACCTAACCCGAACAGTATGCACAGCAATATTGGCAGCGCGACCCATTCCCATACTCGTAAGCCTCCCATACGCTGCTTTAAGGTACTGGGTATATAGGCTTCAAAGGTGTGTGGACCAAAAGCGTTATATAAAATAGGAATATTTTCAACAGTTTGAGGAGTAAACAGCCAAACCGGATCGGTATTTTCTGACTTATAACGACCAAGGCGAATTTCGTATGTTTGACCGTTTAGCTTGACCATTTTTAAGCCAATATCTCGTCTTGCTTGACCTGCGAGTGGGTGGTTTGCAGGGCCCTGATCACGCATAGCATCGGGACGCGCCGATAATCCAGACCAATCAATCCAAAGCTGACGATCAATGACTAAGCCTAATTGTCGGGCAAGTTCAGCACCATCGGCGCGCCTGTCTGCTGGAGATAAATCAGCTAAGTTTAAGAAGTTAGCTGCTTTTTTATACTCCCCCGTTTCAGTGAGCGAGACAAAATTACGCACTGTCTCTCGTGGCGTGCGCCTATTAATTCCCTCAGCCGGTGTTGAGTTAGTGCCGGTTACTTCAGCTTCATACCAAGTAGAGACGGACTCCTCTTCTGCGCCAAGCACGGTGAGCGACACCAGACAGATCCAGCTCATAACAAACAAACGGAGGGCATTTTTTCTCCTAATCACCCCCCGGCCATTTTTTATTATGGCCGTAATATCAAGCCATGCACCTGCAAGCCAAACCGTGGTGTGCTTCATATTGTTCTGTTGTGCCTGACTGGCCATGCTCTTCATTCGCCGTCCTCATCAGATTAAACGCATACTTATTATTGTGATGCTTATAAGAAGAGCATAAACAAGATAACTTACAATGTCTGCTGCTTCACAAGAGAGACAAATGCCCAACTCATATTCACACGCTGTCAATACAGCGTAATAACACACTGAGTCATATCACTACACGCAATATGCCCATAACACTGAATTGAGTGTTTGCGGCACTAACACTGTATTTTTTTACATTTTGTGACGCACCATAAGGCTCAGCTATTGCTTTACCTCGCAACAATAGTCATGGTTAATAAGCCAGTATAAGGCCAGCTTGGCAAGTAACGGCTCAAGCTGTACCTATAAAAGAAACAACTTACAGTGGCTAATTATAGTGCGACTCCCCTCTATACTGCCCTTATTGTTATTACTTTAGCCTGCCGGCTGGAGTTTGGCCTCTAACATTTAATACAGTGAGGCATGATATGCACAAACCACAACTGAGCTTTACTCTTAAAGAGTACCGACAGCGTTTAGCCAAAGTAAGAGCTGCTATGGCAAAGCGCAATATTCAAACACTGATAGTGCATGATCCTTCTAATATGGCCTGGCTAACAGGCTACGACGGCTGGTCGTTTTATACGCCTCAAGCGGTAGTTGTTGGCGCAACAGGAGAGCCGCTTTGGTATGGCAGACACATGGATGCGAGCGGGGCTAAGCGCACCGTTTATTTACAACCAGAAAACATTACTTGGTATCCCGATTACTACGTAATGAACCCCTTATTACATGCCATGGAGTACTTGGCAAATCAGGAACTTAAACCGCGCGATTGGGCCCATGGCAACATTGGGGTAGAAATGGACAATTATTATTTTAGTCCTACCGCTTATTTTTCTTTGCGCGACAACCTACCTGATGCTGAGCTAGTAGACGCCACCGCCTTGGTCAACTGGTGCCGCTCTATAAAATCACCAACCGAGTTACGCTATATGCGTATTGCCGCACGCATTGTCGAAAATATGCATCAAGCCGCCCTAGATATCATTGAGCCCGGTTTACCCAAAAACCAATTAGTGGCCGAAATTTATCGCACTGCCATGCTAGGGCACGACGGTCACTACGGTGATTACCCCGCCATAGTGCCGATGATACCTTCTGGCAGAGATGCCTCTGCCCCTCATTTAACTTGGGACGAGCGTCCCGTTAACCTCAATGAAGGCACATTTTTAGAGTTGGCTGGCTGCCACCGTCGTTATCACTGTATTTTGTCTCGTACTATTTACCTTGGCCAGCCCACAGACAACTTTAAACGTGCGAATGATGCACTCAATGCTGGGCTAGAAGCAGGTCTTGCCGCCGCTAAGCCGGGCAATCGATGTGCCGATATTGCCGATGCACTTAATTCAACGTTAGCCAAATATGGCTTTAACCGTGAAGGGGCACGCTGTGGTTACTCTCTTGGCTTAAGTTACCCGCCAGACTGGGGTGAGCGCACCATGAGCCTGCGTAATACCGATCAAACCATTTTAAAGCCCGGTATGACCTTCCATTTTATGCCAGGTCTTTGGCTAGATGATTGGGGTATGGAAACCACAGAAAGTATTGTTATCACCAAAACGGGAGTAGAGACCTTAAGCCAGTATCCAAGACAGCTGTTTGTTAAAGAATAAAGCCAGAAAAAGGAGGTAGGAGTCAGCTTTTTTGCCGAGGTTGAAATGAGAAAGTAAGCGTTCCCCTATAACAAGCCATCAGTCGGTAAAGGAGCAATCACTGTATGCGGTTAGATAAGTACGATATGCATATATTACACATATTACAACAACATGGACGCATCACTAAATCGGGCCTTGCCCAGGCGATTAACTTATCAATAAGCCCCTGCTGGGAACGCGTGAAACGCTTAGAAAAGGCCGGCATAATCGAAGGCTATGGCGCCCGTATTAACGCACAACTACTGAGTCATAAAACGCCAGTCTTAGTAGAAATTAGCCTAAGTAATCACAGCGCCAGCACTATGAAACAGTTTGAGCAAACTATGGCAAACTGTGAGCAAGTAGCCGACTGTTATGCCACCGGCGGCGGCGTTGATTACGTGCTACGCATTTTGTGTGATGGCATTGATCAATATCAGCGTTTAATGGATAGCTGGTTAGATTCTGATCTGGCGATTGATAAGTACTTTACCTATATAGTCACCAAGACCATTAAACAAACCTCATCCCCTACTATTGGTACCCGTTAGCATTACAAACTCCCACACTTCTTATCGAGTTTAGAAAGTCGAGGTACGTAATTAAAATATTCATTTATGACACCCAAACTCATTGCAGCTTATCTTGGGTACGCGCTATAATGCGTTTTTAATAAATAATAAAATGGACTTTGATATGAAAAAATTATGTAAAATTGCCGCCGTATTTTCAATCCTTGCTGTGACTGCCGGTTGTTCTGGTACTTCATACAACCAAGAAAAAACTTGTGGTACAGACTACTTATTGCACCCTGCTATCTCAGTTCCAGCAATGATTGGTGCTTGTGATTCATATCAAGCAAAATAATCATTTAATATGATTATTTAAAAGCCCACTCTAAAGTGGGCTTTTTTATGGGTATTTCTTAATATGCTCTCCCCTGTATTTATCTTCCCTCAGAAAAAAACCACTGTTTATCATCAACAAACAGAAGAAACTGACACTTTTAAGCGCGCTAACAAAAAGTAACACTAACCAAACTCAGTACACTCATAGGCATAGCAAGTCAGTACAGCACTTGCCATCACCCAACTTATTTATTTAGGTTTAGCAATACGAGGGGCGCTTATGAGCTTACAACTACAATCTGTGATCACCAGCAAAGTCACCGATGCCATCATGCCATATCTCAAAGATCCGCGCTTAGTCCGTGAGCTGGCTTATATCAATGGCAAGTGGGTGCACGGGCAACAAGATATTGCCGTTATTAACCCAGCTAACGAAGAGGTGATTGGCCACTGCACCCTGCTTGAGCCTTTACAAGTTCATCAAGCTATCACTGCGGCTGAGTCTGCTTTTGCACCTTGGAAAGCACTGATGCCCGATGAACGTGCCGATATACTGATGCGCTGGCACGACTTAATTTTAGAAAATAAAGAAGATCTCGCAACACTCATGGTATTAGAGCAAGGCAAATCATTAAATGATGCCCGAGGCGAGGTGGATTATGGGGCGTCTTTTGTACGCTGGTTTGCCGAAGAGGCGCGCCGTGCCTATGGCGATACCCTGCCTAGCCATATTCCCAATGCCCAACTGGCTACCATGCGTGAGCCCATAGGCGTGGCAGCACTGATCACCCCATGGAACTTCCCCCACGCCATGATCACTCGCAAAGCAGCCGCCGCATTAGCGGTAGGTTGTACTGTGCTAATAAAACCTGCCAGTGAAACTCCCTTTTCAGCACTCGCCTTAGCAGAGCTTGCCGAACGCGCTGGTTTTCCTGTGGGGGTTTATAACGTGATCACGGGTGATGGTAGCCAAATTGGCCAATTGCTTTGTCAGGCCGAAAACGTACGCGCTTTATCCTTTACCGGCTCCACCCGCGTGGGAAAAATCTTATTAGCACAAGCCGCCAGCACAGTAAAAAAGTGCTCTATGGAGTTGGGCGGTAACGCGCCTTTTATTGTGCTGCCCGATATGGATATTAAAGAAGCGGCTAAGGCGGCGGTTGCCGCTAAATTTCAAACCGCCGGTCAAGACTGCTTAGCCGCCAATCGCATTTTTGTACCTAAAGCTCATTATGAGGCATTTTTGCAGGCTTTTGCTGAGGAAATGGCGCTCATTAAAGTGGGGAATGGTTTTGATAAAGACGTCACCATGGGTCCGCTTATCTTTCGCGAAGCGGTAGATAAAGCCCAAGCCTTAGTCGATGACGCCCTTGCTAAAGGCGCGCGCTTAGTGGCGGGTAATCAAGACACAGCGCCAGGTAGCAATTTTTTTATGCCCACTTTACTGGCCGATATCACGCCACAAATGAAAGTGTTTTATGAAGAGAATTTTTGCCCTGTCGCAGGCGTGCTCGCCTATGAGGACATACCGAGCATGATGACTCTGGCGAATAATACCGAATATGGCCTTGCAGCTTATGTTTATGGTCACGATATTCGCACTATTTGGCAGCTATTAAGTGGCCTAGAGTTTGGCATGGTTTCGGTTAACTCAGTCAAAATGACTGGCCACAGCATTCCCTTTGGTGGTGTTAAACAATCTGGCTTAGGCCGAGAAGGCAGCCGCCATGGGTTTGATGAATATAGCCAAATTAAATACTACTGCCTTGGCGGATTGACTGAGTAGTACCGAACAGTAGACAACAAACAGTACAAACCTATTTTTGCCAACGAATACACGGAAAGAGAAAGCGAACAAAAAAGCAATTTTTACTTAGGTAAGATCTTACAAGCAAGATATGTATTTTTGCATTTATCTTACTGCTCTGTCCGTGTGTTTTGTGGCCAAGCTGTATTGAAATACGACAAGGAGTTCATTATGACATTAGATACTCAAAAGTGGTTAGAAATGGACCGGCAAAATATTTTTCATGCTTCCACTCATCTTAAACAGTATGCCAATGGCGAGATACAAGGTCGTATTATTACCGGTGCACAGGGCATTCGTATTAAAGACTCTACCGGCATCGAGCTAATCGACGCTTTTGCAGGGCTCTATTGCGTCAATATTGGCTATGGCCGTCTTGAAATGGCGGAAGCCTTATACGAGCAAGCCAAAAAGTTAGCCTACTACCACACCTATGTCGGTCACAGTAACGAGGCACTGATTGAGCTCTCAGATCGCATTATCAAAATGGCGCCAGCGGGCATGAGCAAAGTCTATTACGGCATGTCTGGCAGTGACGCCAACGAAACCCAAATGAAATTAGTCTGGTACTACAACAACGTGCGCGGCTTGCCACAAAAAAAGAAAATTATCTCGCGTGAGCGAGGCTATCACGGCTCCACTATCGCTGCTGGCTCACTTACTGGACTAGATACCTTTCACGCTCACTTTGACTTACCCTTGCCACGGGTAAAGCACACACTGGCGCCTATTTATTATCACAGAGCCGATCACAATATGAGTGAGCAAGAATTCTCTCTACATTGTGCCAACGAGTTAGAAAAAATGATCTTAGCCGAGGGGCCAGACACCATAGCCGCCATGATTGGCGAACCGGTACTGGGCACAGGTGGCATAGTGCCACCTCCCGCAGGCTACTGGGCAGCGATTAATCAGGTATTGAATAAATACGATATTTTATTAATTGCCGACGAAGTCGTGTGCGGCTTTGGCCGCTTAGGATCTGATTTTGGCTCATTACATTACGATATGCAGCCCGACCTGATGACCATTGCTAAAGGCTTAACTTCGGCTTATCAACCATTATCTGGAGTTATTGTCGGCGATAAAGTGTGGAAAGTGTTAGAGAATGGCACTGATACTTGGGGGGCCATTGGTCACGGTTACACTTACTCAGGCCACCCCATGGGAGCGGCAGCAGCTTTGTGTAACTTAGATATTATTGCCCGTGAAAACTTAACTGAGAATGCGCGCACCACAGGCGCATATCTTCAGCAACGCATGCAGCACGCCTTTGCCGATCACCCATTAGTAGGCGACACCCGAGGGGTGGGGTTAATGCACGCGTTAGAGTTTTCTTGTGATAAAGCGAAGCGTCAAGGCTTTGATCCAGCGCTAAAAGTCGGCCCTCAAATCGCGGCTGCCTGTCTAGAGCAAGGCCTTATTGCCCGAGCCATGCCCCAAGGCGATATCTTAGGTTTTGCCCCACCGTTAGTGGTCACTAAAGACGATATCGACGACATAGTAGAGCGCACCGAAAAAGCGGTCAATAAAGTCACCGATCAATTAGTACGCAGCGGCGATCTTAAAACCTCAGATCCCATCACCGCTTAGTCATCCACCGCTTCATGATGAGCAGATACCACTCCTACCAGCACCGCTTATAACCAGCGGTGCTTTATAGCTTTGATACAAAATCAATAGCCAGTTATACCAAGCCCTCAACCGTCATCACTTCTTGTACAACGGGGTCAGCCTTCATCTGAGCAAAATGTCGGGCAACATTAGGGTAATCGACTAGGTCATTTTTTAGCACCTTGGTAGCCCAATAGCAGTAAACAAAAGCACAAGCATCCACAATGCCGCACTCATCTTCTAAGTAGTAATCACGGCTGGCTAAGTGCATATCCATACGTTTTAACAAAGGCGCTATTTGGGCCGGCACTGCGGCTTTAATGGCTTGTTTAGCCTCAGCACGGGTGTCGGTCGTATATTTCTCAGGATTGAAAAAAGGCGCAAATGCACGATAGAGGTCGGCATTAAAAAAGCTTAACCAATAATCACACTGACTTTGCATTATAAGATCGGGCCCCGGGCCTAAATGTTCACCTGCGGGCAGCCGAGATAAGTAACGCAAAATAGCACTACTTTGGTATAACGCCCCTAGCTCTTCGGTGAACAACACTGGAACTGTAGCTAAGTAGTTAATTTTTATAAAGCCTGGGTCTCGCGTATCTGCTAGTTGCAGCTCATAAGGAACGCCCATCCAAGCCAGCATAATATGAGGAGCCAGTGAGCAAGTACCGGGTCTGTAATATAGTGTAATCAAATTAATTGTCTCCTAGTTCCCTTAGGTCGTCGCTAAGCGTTACTATAAAGTGCGCTTTGATAAAGAAGCGCTGTAATAAATTAAGCGCCATCATGACATTTAGTCTTCTATTACCAATAACATTTTCTTTAGTAATGCAGCCATCTGTTGTTGCTCATCCGCTGATAAAGTATTGGCCAATTCAGTTTCTGCAACAAGATGATGTTTAACCGCTTCTTCTATTACCTTAAACCCATGCTCAGCCAAGGTAACAATCACGCCTCTGCGATCATGATCAGCCTGCGTTCGGGTTACTAGCCCTCGGCTTTCCAGTCGATTAATACGGTTAGTGAGTGCGCCAGATGAAATCAGCACCATTGTTTGTAACTGGTTGGGGGATAGCTGAAAACTCGGTGGGTGGCGGCGTAAGGCTGCTAATACATCAAACTCCCCTACGTTAAGATCATAGTGAGCCAAGTCTTGCAGTACGCGGCGGGTAATAAAGTATTCTAGTCGCACCATACGCCCAATCACTTCGGTACTGCTGAACTCTAAATCTGGTCGGGCTGCTTTCCATAAGGTAACAATACGATTAATTTGATCTTCTTCAAGCACAGAGGAGGTGTGATCCGTAGAAGGTTGTTGGTCGCCTTGCCCATTTTTAGAAACAGTTTGCATTCGATGATCATCCGTTGTCATTTGCTACTTGGCTGTATGTGTGTGGTTTCTTTTATATCAAAATCCATTAATTTTAGCATAAACAATCAAGAGACTGAGTAAAGAGACGGCGCTCCCATACGGATAAAAATTCCCGAAAGTCCCCCAAGGCTTGCACAGAACGTTTAATGCCCGTGATAGTTGCGTTATACTCTGGTGGTTTAATAAAAATGATATAAATAAGCCAACTGGGAGAGAGAAAAGGTGAGCCTGTTAAAAAACCTATTGCTGGCCGGCGTTGCCGCCGCCGCGTTAAGTGGTATGGCTTATGCCGCCAACGAAATGTCGCCAGAAGCGATTAGTGAGCGTACCAAGCCGGTAGGAAATGTTTATACCGCAGCCGATCTCGAAGGCATTATTGATTCAGGTAGCGCACAAACTAGTGACGAGCCAGCCGGCCCGCGCACTGGTGAGGCCGTGTACACTGCAGCTTGTTCTGCGTGTCATGGAACAGGAGCGGCTGGTGCGCCTATAAAAGGCAATGCTGAGCAATGGGCTTCTCATGTCGCTAAAGGGCATGATACTTTAGTGAAGCATGCGCTTGAAGGCTTTAATGCAATGCCTGCTCGTGGTGCTTGTGTAGACTGTTCAGATGAAGAAATAATCAACGCCGTGGACTACATGCTGGATGCCATCTAAGCATTAACAGACGTAGCAAACGAATAAAAAGCCGCAATGATGCGGCTTTTTTGTTCATCATTTTTTAAACATTGCCCGTAAGCTCGCCACACTCGCTTGGCCTTTTTCCATACGCTCAGTTTCGCTAGGAGGCTTGCGATTATGCTCCCAATCTAGATCTTGCTGCGGCAACTCCAGTAAAAAACGGCTCGGCTCTGGCCGCAGTTGCTCGCCATATTGGCGACGTTCACGACACAGCGTAAAGGTTAATGCTTGCTGAGCCCGAGTAATACCGACATAAGCCAGGCGGCGTTCTTCTTCAATATTATCTTCATCTATGCTGCTTTGATGGGGCAATAACCCCTCTTCCATTCCCACCATAAACACATAGGGAAACTCTAACCCCTTAGAGGAATGCAAGGTCATCAGTTGCACTTGTTCGCCGTCATCTTCATCTTCACCGCGCTCCATCATGTCGCGCAATGTCAGTCGGATCACCACTTCAGGCAAGGTCATGGCTTCTTCTAGATCTGAGCCTTCCAACATTTGGCTAACCCATTTGAAGATAGTTGACACATTTTGCATGCGCATTTCAGCAGCGCGGGGGCTAGGTGAACTTTCATATAACCACTCTTCGTAATTAATATCTTTGATCATGTCGCGTACTGCGTCTTGTGCCCCACCACGGGCGGCTTCTTCGCCTCGACGCACCAGCCAATTACAAAAGGCCCGCACCGCCATCAGACCACGGCCATCCAGTGTTTGCTCTAAGCCCATTTCAAAGCTTGCGGCAAACAAGCTTTTTCCTCGACTATTGGCGTAGGTTCCTAGCTTTTCGAGACTCGTTGGCCCTATTTCGCGACGCGGGGTATTTACCACACGCAAAAAAGCATTATCGTCATCAGGATTTACCAACAGTCGCAGGTAAGCCATGATGTCTTTTACTTCTGTTCGAGAGAAAAAAGAGGTACCGCCACTGATCTTGTACGGAATACGGTTCGTCATTAACTGCTTTTCTAGCAAGCGTGATTGATGGTTGCCCCGATAAAGAATCGCGTATTGGCCAAACTTACTGCCATTCATAAATTTATGACCCATGATCTCGGCCACCACCCGCTCTGCTTCGTGCTCTTCATTTTTCGCAAATAGCACCCGCACTGGGGCTTCATACGCCATGTCAGAAAAAAGTTTCTTTTCAAAGTCATGAGGATTATTGGCAATTAAGATATTAGCGCACTGTAAAATTTGCCCACGAGAGCGATAGTTCTGCTCGAGCATAATCACTTTAAGCTGCGGGTAATCGTCTTTTAACAGCACCAAGTTTTGTGGCCGAGCGCCGCGCCACGAGTAAATGGACTGATCGTCATCTCCCACCACAGTAAAGCGTGCTCGCTCTCCGGCAATCAGTTTAACCAGCTCATATTGACTGGCATTGGTGTCTTGATATTCATCCACCAATAGATAGCGAATTTTGTTTTGCCAAAACTGGCGCACTTCGTCATGAGTTTTCAGCAATAAAGTGGGCATTAAGATCAAGTCATCAAAATCTAGCGCATTGTAGGCCTTCATTTGTTTTTGATAGCGACCATAGCACTCGGCAAATAAGACTTGCTCGGGATCTTGGGCAATGCGTGCAGCACGGGTAGGTAAGACGAGATCGTTTTTCCAGTTAGAAATAGTGCTTACTAAACGACTCAGCGCTTCTTTATCACCGTCTAGCTCTTGCTCGGTCAGATCTTTTAATAGTGCCAGCTGATCTTGATCGTCAAACAGGGTAAAGCCGGCTTTTAAATTAAGCGTTTTATGCTCTCGGCGAATGATGTCTAGCCCTAGGCTATGGAAGGTTGACACCATCAAGCCTCGCGCTTCGCTTTTGCTTAAGGTTTGCAGTACGCGCTCTTTCATCTCACGCGCCGCCTTATTGGTAAAGGTCACGGCGGCAATGTTTCGCGCTTTATAATCACATTTTCGTACTAAATAGGCGATTTTATTGGTAATTACCCGAGTTTTACCACTGCCGGCACCCGCCAGCACTAGGCAAGGGCCACCAATAAAGTGCACGGCTTCGTCTTGGGCTGGGTTGAGTTTCATAATGGGTACTCCGACAGTCATACGGGAGCGTTATTCTAACGGTTAGCGAACAGCGGGGAAAGACGGAAAAACAGCGCCTAGCGCCCGGCGCCAAGCACCAAGCTAAAAGAAAACACCGCAAAAGCCCTTCGGGCAGCGGTCGGCGTATGGCGTATGGCGTATGGCGTATGGCGTATGGCGTATGGCGTATGGCGGTCAGTTTAAAGACGCCTCTACTCGATTCTATTGTTCCGTGTATTGCGTGGCGATCAGTCTTAGATCTTTATTTTGAGCCCTTTTTTTAGCTAGGTGCTTGGTGCTGGGCGCTCGGCGCTATGTTTATGCTTTACTCTTGTTGCTTAACCGCACATGATCGTACTCGCCGCTTATTTACCTGAATTGATGATGCCACTCGATATAGACAAACTTAGACTCGACTTTCCTATTCTGGCCCAAACTGTGAATGGTCAGCCGCTGGTGTATTTGGATAACGCCGCCACCACGCAAAAGCCACAAGCGGTGCTGGACGCCCTTAACCATTATTACCAAGGCCAAAATGCCAATGTGCATAGGGCCGCTCATGCGTTAAGTGGCCAAGCCACCCAGGCTTTTGAGGCGGCGCGCGCCAAGGTGGCAGACTTTATTCATGCCCCCGATGCTCGCCAAGTCATTTGGACCCGTGGCGCTACCGAAGCCATCAATTTGGTGGCCTTAAGCTTTGGTATGCAAAAGCTTAAGGCTGGGGATGAAATATTACTGTCGGCCATGGAGCATCACGCCAATATTGTGCCTTGGCAACAGGTGGCGGCCGCAACAGGGGCCGTCATTAAGGTCATTCCTTTAACGGATAACGCTGAACTGGACATGACGGCTGCGGCCAACTTATTCTCGTCTCGCACTAAGTTATTAGCCATCAGCCATGTGTCTAACGCCTTGGGCGTGCTCAACCCGGTGCAAACGTTAATTGCCATGGCCAAAGCGGTGGGGGCCGTAACGCTTATCGATGGCGCCCAGGCGGTAGGCCATTTATCAGTCGATGTACAAGCGCTGGATTGTGATTTTTATGTGTTCTCAGGCCATAAAATGTTTGGCCCTACCGGCATTGGTGTCTTGTATGGCAAGCGGGCATTATTAGAAGCCATGCCGCCTTGGCAAACGGGGGGCGAAATGATCAAATACGTCAGCTTTGAGCATACCCGCTTTGGCGAGCTGCCCTTTAAATTTGAAGCCGGCACACCCAATATTGCCGGTGCCATTGGCTTAGGCGCGGCAATCGATTATTTATCGGCCTTAGATCGCTGCGCTCTTGCAGCACACGAGCATCAGTTAATGCTGCAGCTATTGGCAGGCTTAAGCGCTCTGCCCGAGGTGCGTATTATTGGTCGCCCAACCGCCGGCGCCGTGTCCTTTATTATTGATGATGTACATCCTCAAGATGTGGCCACCTTATTAGACATGCAAGGCATAGCGGTGCGCACCGGTCATCATTGCGCCATGCCACTGATGCAGGCGCTTGATTTACAACAAGGCACCCTTCGTGCCTCCATTGCGTTTTATAATCATGCCCAAGACATTGATGCCCTATTACTCGGCCTTAAAAAATCACGGGAGTTTTTCTAATGCAGCCATTCGGCCACACAGTTACCGACACAGAGATCCGCGCTTTATTTTCCGCCGCCCGTGGTTGGGAAGCCCGCTATAAAGAGCTGATCAAATTAGCGAAACAGTTACCACCATTGGCAGACGCCGATAAAACCGAGGCCAACGCCATTCACGGCTGTGAAAGCCAAGCTTGGTTATTAAGTAAGCAGGATGAAGAAGGATGTTGGCAACTACACTGCGATTCAGATGCGCGTATTGTGAAAGGCTTAATGGCAGTGGTGCTAGCGGCGCTGAATAATAAGACAGCACCAGAGATTCAAGCCTTTGACATAGAGGCTTATTTTTCCGAGTTACAGCTGTTTAACCACCTCAGTCCCTCGCGAGGTAATGGCTTACGAGCGGTAGTTAGCGCCATAAAACAAAGCTGTCAGCCGTAAGCTTTAAGCTGTCAGTTAATGATAAAAAATAAAGACTTTTCGCCACGGAATACTCGGAAAAACACAGACGTAGGGCGGTAAAAGGTAAAGACCTTGGTTGGTGATTTAGTATTTATCTTCAAACCTGGTTAATAAGTAAATTATTTTTATTCCGATCGTTTTTCTGTGTGCTTCCGTGTATTCCGTGGCAAATATTATTTAGCTCTTAGCCGCTAACTTAGCTAACACTCTACTGACCATAAAGAAGCCGAAAGTGGCGGTGATGTGGGTGATGGCACCAAAGCCGGAGGCGCAGTCCATTTTCATGGTGCCATCAAGCGCTGGTTTAGCATTACAGATACCGCCGTCGCCATCTGGATATGTTGGCTGTTCGGTAGAAAACACGCAGTCGATACCAAATTTGCGTTTGGGGTTTTTACTAAAATGATGAAAACGGCGTAGATCGCCACGTACTTTAGCCGCTAACGGATCTTGAATGGTCTTGCTAAGATCGCGGATCATGATCTGACTGGGATCCGTTTGCCCGCCTGCGCCACCGGCGGTGATCACTGGGATCTTATTGCGCTTACAAAAGGCTAACAAGGCCACCTTGGCTTTAACTGAGTCGATGGCATCGAGTACATAATCGAAATCTTGCAGTAAATATTCCGCTTGATTATCGCTACTGATAAAATCATCGACGATCGTCACTTTGCAATCAGGGTTAATGAGCTTGATCCGTTCCGCCATGGCTTGGGTTTTTTCTTGGCCTATTTGATTGGTGAGAGCATGGATCTGACGGTTGGTGTTGGTGATACAAATATCATCCATATCGATCAAGGTAATAGCACCTATGCCTGATCGCGCCAGCGCTTCTGCAGCCCAAGATCCTACGCCACCAATACCGATCACACATACATGGGCTTGGCGAAAAGCCGCTAATGCATCATTGCCGTATAATCGGGCAATGCCCCCAAAACGCTGCTCAAAACTCATTATTTACTCCCCTCAATGTGCGGTTAGTATATCAGGGATTGGTGG